>OMSM01000417.1 GCA_900313745.1 uncultured Lachnospiraceae bacterium | reverse complement strand
TCACCTGAAAGCGGTGCTGGACCGCACGATCCCGCTGGTAAAAATGACCATGGTGCAGCAGCCGGACGGCACGGTGCGGCACGAACCGCTGGTGGATTTTTCGCGGATCCGCACGCTTGTGATCTGCGGCTGCGGCTTTCCGGACTGGGAGGGCAATTTCGACAGCCTGAAGCTGCTGTGCAAAACCTGCTTTGGGAACCCGGACATGGTCTGCGTGCCGGAGACGCCGCTGATGAATGTGCCCGAGGCGGCCATGGTGGCCGATCCGCTGCTGAAGCGGTTTGAGGAAGCCGGCGCGGAATACGCCGGGCGGCTGACGCTTTCCCCGCAGACCGTCGCGGCGCTGGAAGCACCCATGATCCCGGCGGAAGAATACATCCGGAATGTGAACGGAGGCTGACAGATTGAAGGATCATATCTCATAAGACATAAAACAGGGTACTGTTCTCCCGCTTCCGATCAGGAATGGAAATTGGCGGAGTAGATTTTCTCCGCCATTCTGCCTGATCCGAAGTCAACGATGATCCAGCCGGACAGTTCCCTGTCCTCGAGCGTCATAAACCACTCGTTCAGTTCTTTCGCGTAGCGGTAGGGATGTCCGTACGCCGTGTTGCCGTTAGTGGACAGGAAATTCACCGTGAGTGCCGGCTGCCCGGCGCTTCCGGTTTCTCCCGGGTGCTGCAGCGTATCGAGGAAGGCGCTGCGTTTGTCATCGCAGTCGTACTTATAGCGATCCTGCACTGTCAGAAGATAGCTTCCCTGATCCTGGGAAGCTGCGGCCAGATCCGTCTGATCCCGGTTTCCCTGATCCTCCCAGAGATACGGGAGGCCGCCGCCGGCGCCCATATTTCCTTCATCCTCGTAGCGCCGCAGGACCACGATCTTACCGCGGGCCTCTCCCACAGTTGGAAGGGTGTCGGCTGCCAGCAGATAGTCTCCGTCCAGACTGCACATTAACGCGATCAGCCTTTCGATCGTCTCAGGAGTTTTGCCGCCATGCTCCTGCTTGACGGAGAGTACGATAAACTCCGTCGGGTGCTCGTTCAGGAAGAACCGGAAATCAGAAAAGATTTTGTCCGCATATAACGCCGGCGACCAGGGAGCGGCGCCTGTCTGGCAGTCCAGAAACCCATGCTTCATCTTGAGACCCTTGTCCGTCACTTCCACACGGAGATCAAAATACCGGAATCCGGCCGCGAGCTGTTCCTCCACGGAGAGTGCCTGGCACTTCGCAAGCAGCCCCAGATGGACGTATTTGGTCGCGCTGTCGTGCGTGCCCGGCAAAACTACCCCGCTGATCGTTATGTCATCGGGCAGCTCCGCCATCCATGACTGCGCGTTTTCACCCTGGCAGCCGTCCACCGTTTCGGTGAGCGGGAGAATAACTGCGACAGCCGCCGCAAGAACAATCACGAAGACAATAGCGGCAAGAACGGACAGGATTATTCTTCTGGTACTGTGTTTTTTCATCATTTTCATCTACGATGTTTTTCTGTTATGGCGGATTTGATAATCACCCGCCCATCCAGCCGAACAGGGATCAACAGGTGCGGCTGTCGAGGCGGTCATAGTTTTCAGTGTGTTTTTCACAGTGTAACAGGAATTGAAGCCGGTGTCATTCAGGAGATCTGCCGGCCTGGCGTATTTACCCAGCACCCGAACTGCAGGTATACTTCTGACAGCATTATGAAGTATGCTTTTGAAGTCGAAAATGGAGAGGAAAAGAAATGCAGTTTAAAGAAGGTGACGGCTGGAAGGCCTGCTATGATGAGACGACCGGAGTATACACTGCAGAACGCGGGGGCTGCGGCTACTACGACTTATACGAGATCACAAAAGAAATCTTTGATTCTCTCGAAAACGGTATGAGCGACGGGGATACATACGCAATTATAGACAAAGGACGACATCTGTATATGGACGTAAACGACCGATGCGGCCCGCCGTACACAATAGTTTTTGACGATGATTATAAAAAGCTCTGCCCCTGGGCGAGAGTTATATCCTCTGGAAAAGTCTGGCCGGATGAGCTGACCGACGCGGCTGTTGAGATTTTTGCTTCAGAGGAAAATAACCGGGAACAGCGGCGCAAAAAGAAAGAAAAGCGGGAAAAGAAGAAGCAGTGATCGTGCTTAACGAACAGCATCCATGCGCGAATATGCCTGCTGCGGGGGAGCTCCCGGATTGGATCACCGCCTGCATCGGTGCAGCACCATCAACAGAAAGGAATCGTGAATATGAGTGAAGAAAGAATCAGGATCCAGGACGACCTTTACGAAGCGGTAAACGGGGAATGGCTCAAAACCGCCGTAATCCCGGAGGACCGACCTATCGCCGGAGGGTTTGCCGAGCTGGAACAGGACGTGGAGAAAACCATGATGGCGGACTTCAAAGCCTTCTCGGAGGGCACCAAAACTTCCGACATCCCTGAGCTTAAGTACGCAGTTGCCCTTTACAGGAAGTTCCTGGACACGGAAAGAAGAAACAGGGAGGGTATTACCCCTGTACTGCCGCTTCTGGACAAAATCCGTTCGATTACGTCCGTGGAAGAACTGAACGCCGCTGCGTCCGATCTGCTCATGGAAGGCGTCGGACTGCCTGTACAGGTGTCTGTGGAAGCCGATATGCAGGACGCGATGAAAAACTCCTTCATCGTCAAGGGACCGGAGATTATCCTGCCGGATACCACCTACTATGAAGAAGGCAGCGAGACCGGAAAGCAGCTCCTTGCCGTATTCGCCGACATGGCTGCGCGCGTTCTTTCGTGCACGCCCCTCTCCAAAGAAGAGCAGCGGATCTGGCTGGACGACACGCTCACCTACGACGCGCTGATTGCGAAGAAGGTGAAGAGCAGGGTCGAATGGTCCGAATATTACAAGTCCTATAACCCCATGAGTGCGGACGAAGTTGCCGCTTTCACGGCACCCTTCGACATCCGGAAGCTTCTTTCGGACCTGTACGGCGACCGTGCGCCTTCCACCCTTATCGTCTACGACCCGAGGGCGATCCGGGAGATGAACGGCTATTTCACTGAAGAGAATTTCTCCCGTTACCTCCACTGGGCATATGTATGTGCCCTTCTTAAGACAACGGGCTGCCTGTCGGAGGAATTGAGCGCCCTGGGAAGAACCTATGAGAGAACACTGATGGGTGTAGATGCCGACCCTTCCATGGAAAAGCAGGCTTACCAGACTGCATCCCAGCAGTACTCCGAGCCCGTCGGCATTTACTACGGACGGACCTATTTCGGGGAAGAGGCCAAGAAGGACGTGATCTCGCTGGTCCGGAAGATCATCGAGACCTATCAGTCAAGGATCGAGAAGAACACCTTCCTTGCCGCGTCCACCAAGGCAGAAGCGGTAAAGAAGCTCTCCGCCATCGAAATTAAGATGGGATATCCCGATTCCGTGAAGGAGCTCTGGTCCAGACTGGTCTTTGATGAGGACGATTCCCTGTACGCCGCTATGGCAAAGCTCTCCGCTATCCGCAGGAAAGACCTCTTTGACCGGCTTTTGAAGCCGGTGGACCGCACGGAGTGGCTGATGCCCGGCCACATGGTCAACGCCTGCTACAACCCCAGTTCAAATGACATCACCTTCCCCGCCGCGATTCTCCGGAAGCCCTTCTACTCCCTGGAGCAGAGCATCAGCGAGAACCTGGGCGGCATCGGAGCCGTTATCGGGCATGAGATCTCCCATGCATTCGACAATAACGGCGCCAATTTCGATGAGCACGGCAATCTCAAGAACTGGTGGACCGAGGACGACTTTAAAGCATTCAAAGACCTGACGGAAGAAATGATAAAGCAGTTCGACGGCATCGAGTTCCATGGAGGGAAGGTCAACGGCGAGCTCGTCGTCAGTGAGAACATCGCCGATAACGGCGGTATGGGCGTAACGCTGGAAATCATGCGCCAGCTCCCGGATCCGGATTATAAGGCATACTTTATCAACTGGGCGCGTGTCTGGTGCATGAAGGCAAAGGAGGAGTATATCCAGTTACTGCTCGTCAATGACGTTCACTCGCCGAACGTGCTGCGCGCCAACATGCCGCCCCGGAACTTCAGCGAGTGGTACGAGGCCTTCGGTGTCACCGGCAGCGACCGTATGTACATCGCCCCCGAAAAGCGAATCAGCATCTGGTAAAAGATGATGGCTGCCGAACTGTAGGACGCGTATCGGGCGCAGGGAATGGATCCTGTCCCCGGACGGGACCGTGCTTTACGCCGACATTCCCGGGCTCGGCGAAGGTTTTTCATCCGCTGCTTTGAAAAGCGGAGCTGAACGCAGACGTGCCTGAATCAAACAGCTTCAGGAGGTGAACTGCGGTGATCTTGCCAAAGTGGGCGGCGACGGGAAATACTCCAAAACGGTTGTGTGCCCGGATGGATGTGTGATCTTCAGGCTGACTG
>OMSM01000419.1 GCA_900313745.1 uncultured Lachnospiraceae bacterium | reverse complement strand
GGCGAGATCGCCAGAAATATAGTGCGCGGCGACATGGCTGAGGCGGAACGTGCAGCGCGGAAATATATTGACTGTTTTGGTCAAAACAATTTCTTTCTTGAGCTTCAGGATCACGGCTATCCGGACCAGAAGAAAGTCAACGCGGGACTTCTGACCTTAAGCGGCAGTCTCGGAATTCCGCTCGTCGCCACCAACGACTGCCACTACACCTATGCGGAAGACGAGGCAGCCCACGACATCCTTCTGTGCATACAGACGGGCAAGAAGCTCTCGGACGAAAACCGCATGCGCTACCCCGGCGGGCAGTTCTATGTCAAGAGCGAGGAGGAGATGCGGGAGCTCTTTCCCTATGCGGAGGAGGCCATCGGGAATACCCAGCGCATCGCGGACCGGTGCAATGTGACCATCGAGTTCGGGAATACGAAGCTGCCGCACTTCGACGTGCCGGAGGGGTATGACTCCTGGACCTACCTGAACAAGCTCTGCAGCGACGGCCTCGAAAGGCATTACCCGGACGACGGCGGAGAGGTGAGGCAGAGGCTCGACTACGAGCTCGGCGTCATCCGGCGCATGGGATATGTCGATTATTTCCTCATCGTCTGGGACTACATCAATTACTGCAGGGAGAACGGCATCATGGGCGGGCCCGGCAGAGGTTCCGCCGCCGGATCGGTGGTTTCCTACTGTCTTGGAATCACTGACCTCGACCCTATACGCTACAGCCTGCTCTTCGAGCGCTTCCTCAATCCCGAGCGCGTCTCCATGCCGGATATTGATGTGGACTTCGAGTTCGAGCGCCGGCAGGAGGTCATCGACTACGTGACCCGCAAGTATGGCCGCGACCAGGTGGTGCAGATCATCACCTTCGGTACGCTGGCGGCAAAGGGCGTGATCCGGGACGTGGGCAGGGTAATGGACCTGCCTTACGGTTTCGTGGACTCCATCTCCAAGATGGTGCCGAACGAGCTGAACATGACGCTCGAGAAGGCACTGAAGATGAATCCGGAGCTGAAGAACGCCTACGGGAGCGATGAGCGCATCCGAACGCTGATCGACATGAGCATGCGGCTGGAAGGGCTGCCGAGGCATACCTCCATCCACGCTGCGGGGGTGGTGATCTGCTCGGAGCCCGCAGAGAATCTGGTTCCCCTCTCCAGGGGCGCCGACGGCTCCATCACGACTCAGTTCACCATGACGACAATAGAGCATCTTGGCCTTCTGAAGATGGATTTCCTTGGGCTGCGCACCCTGACGGTGATCCAGAACGCGGTGCGGTTCGCCAACCGGTCGAGAGCGGAGAAAGGTGAGCCGCCGATCGATATCAATAACATCGACTACGACGACAAGGCGGTATATGCCGCGATCTCCACGGGCAGGACGGACGGCGTGTTCCAGCTGGAATCCGCGGGAATGCAGAACTTCATGAAGGAGCTGAAGCCCAGGAACCTGGAGGATGTCATCGCGGGAATAGCGCTCTACAGGCCGGGCCCGATGGACTTCATCCCGAAGTACATCGAGGGCAAGAACAATCAGGCGAGCATCACCTACATGACGCCGGAGCTGGAGCCGATCCTGAAACCGACCTACGGCTGCATCGTCTACCAGGAACAGGTCATGCAGATCGTGCAGGAGCTCGCGGGATTCTCCCTTGGGCGCAGCGACCTGCTCCGCCGTGCGATGAGCAAGAAGAAATCCGACATCATGGAGAAGGAGCGGCTGATTTTCCTGGACGGGGAGCCTGCGGGGGAGAAAGGGCCCGGCGTCCCGGGCTGTACGGCGAGAGGGATAAGCCGGGAGGCGGCGCAGAAGATCTACGACAGCATGATCGATTTCGCCAAGTATGCCTTCAACAAGTCCCACGCCGCCTGCTACGCGGTGGTCACTTATCAGACGGCGTGGCTTAAGTATTACTATCCCACGGAGTTCATGGCGGCCCTGATGACCTCCGTCGTGGACCATCCCCCGAAGCTTGCGGGCTATATCCTTGCCCTGAGGAGCATGGGGATAAAACTCCTCCCCCCCGACATCAATGAGGGAGAGGCGGGCTTCTCCGTCTCCGGAGGAGCGATCCGCTACGCCCTCACCGCGGTTAAGGGCGTGGGGCGGCAGGTGATCGACGCCGTGGTGGCGAACAGGAACGAGTACGGGCCGTTCAGGAGTTTTAACGATTTCATCACCAGGACGGCGTCGGGAGATTCAAAGGACGGGCGCCAGGCCGCTGCGCAGGCGAGGGACATGAACAAGCGCGTCCTGGAGTCCCTGATCAAGGCCGGCGCGTTCGACAGCTTCGGCAACACGCGCAAGCAGCTGATGCAGGTTTACTCGCGGATGCTGGATGACATAAATTCCTCCGGGAAGAACAACATGGCGGGCCAGCTCTCGCTCTTCGACCTGGCAGGCGAGGATATGAAGAAGGATTTCGAGATCCCCATGCCGGATGTGGGCGAGTACCCAAGGGACATGAAGCTGAGTTTTGAGAAGGAGGTTCTCGGCGTCTACGTCAGCGGGCACCCTCTGGAGAATGACGTCGCGCTGTGGAAGGCCCACATCACGAAGAAGGCCTCGGACTTCGCCCTGGATGAGGAGACCGGGACGACGCTGGTGAAGGACGGGGAGACAGCCGTCATCGGCGGAATGGTCACGGACCGCAAGATCAAGTACACCAGAAACGACAAGGTCATGGCCTTCATCACGCTGGAGGACCTGACCGGCGTGGCCGAGGTGATCGTCTTCCCCCGCGACTACGAGAAATACAGCGATATCCTCGGGGAGGACTCCAAGGTCTTTATCCGCGGGAGGGTGTCCGTGGAGGAGGACAAGGACGGAAAACTTGTGGCATCCCAGGTGACCTCCTTTGACGCGGTTCCGAAGAAGCTCTGGCTCAGGTTCCCCACAAGGGAAGACTACGACAGGGCGGAGCCGGAGCTGATGGAGAAGATCGACGGCAACGGCGGGCCGGACCAGGTGACGATCTTCATCGCGAATCCCAGGTCGATGAAGACGCTTCCCGCGGGGTACGGCGTGAGGGTAAGCGAGCAGTTCCTCGGAGTGTTAAGGGACAAGTACGGAAGTGAGAACGTCATCTATCAGTGATATAATAGTTCTGCTTAAGAGACGTTCTATACGGGAATACCCGGAAGGGAAGGTTACAGATGGCTAGCGAAGTGAAAACGATCGGAATACTGACCAGCGGCGGCGACGCTCCGGGCATGAACGCGGCGATCCGCGCTGTCGTGCGCAGGGCGATCGGCAACGGGCTCTCCGTCAAGGGCATACAG
>OMSM01000421.1 GCA_900313745.1 uncultured Lachnospiraceae bacterium | reverse complement strand
CCGGCCATCGTGTTCTTAATCGCCTGCTTCCTCTCCTTCTCCACCGGCACCAGCTGGGGCACCTTCGGCATTCTCATCCCGATCACCCTGGGTGTCTTCCCTCTGACCGATCCCCTCGGCGTGGTCTGCGTCAGCGCCTGCATGGCCGGCGCGGTCTGCGGCGACCACTGCTCCCCGATCTCCGATACCACCATCATGGCGAGCGCCGGCGCGCAGTGTGACCATGTGACCCACGTCTCCACGCAGCTGCCCTACGCACTCACCGTTGCCGGCGTAAGCTTCGTGGCCTACATCATCGCCGGCCTTGTGCCCAACGCGTTCATTGCGCTGCCCGTCGCCGCCGCCCTCATGATCTGCACGCTCTTTGTCATGCGCCGCTTCCTGGGTTCCGGCGAAGCCGCATAACATCAAGGGGTGCCAGGTACCAGGGGACGGTTCTGTGGCGAGTTGTCAGAAAACTTGCCACAGAACCGTCCCCTGGTACCCCTGGCATTTTGATCATCCTCGGGGGGACAGAGACAAATCTCTGGCTCCCTTCTTTCTTTTTCCGGGGTCTTTTGCGTGGAAATACACTCATAACTGCATATAACCATATATAATTGAATGTATTCATTCAATTAATCAATGCCCGCGCAGCCGTTTACTCTGCAGCCGCAGCGGCTGTGCGGGCTGCAGCGCGTTTGCCATCACACTTTAAAAGGGGGAATAACATCATGCCAAATCCGTACAGCGAAGACGGACGCCGAAAACTGTACCTGAACGATGTCACTCAGAAACAGCTCGAAGAGATTTCGAACATCTCTGAGAAAGACTTCATGGATCAGGCCGCAAAGAACGGCTGGGACAAGGAAAGGGACAAGAAAATCCTCGGGAGCGTATACCGGTCCATTCAGGATAACAAGGGTTTCATGGGTACAAACAATCCTATCCTTAAGGTCGCTGCCGATATCCTGCACAAAGATCTCTCTCAGTCCCGGTTCCCGGATTCCCACAAAGCCGACCTGATTGGTTATATCACGAATACCAACACTTACATTTACTTCACGGGAATAAACTACAACAATCGCGAAGATCTGCTGGAAGAATACGAGAAGAGGGTCAGGTTTGCCGGAAGAAAGACAGACAAAGAAGGCAACGAGTACCGCGAATACCGCAACTCGAACGAAGAAACAAACATCACGAACTTTGACTACTCCGTTGATCCCGTCGAGGAAGCGAATAACTGGAGGAATGGCAGGGAAGATTTCCTTAAGAGCTGCAGCAACCTCTGGAAACGTCCCGAGGAGCAGAAGCTTGTCGGTGACCTCTACGACTGCTGCATCGGGGATGACGGAATACTGAACAAGGAGCTCGCGCAGCGGGTAAAGAATCTTCCTTACGAGTATTATGTTTCCAAAGAGCCCGGAGATGATATCGAGTATAAGACCGACCGGGTAGTCGATGTCAAGAATAAGATGCTTCTCATCAAGGATGAGGAACTTACTCAGGCTCAGAAGGACTGCTACAACGCGATAAACCACTACCTTGATGTATCAATCAAGGAACAGGAGAGAGAGGTTTATCTCCAGTCCCCCGAGGGCAAACGGGAGACCTTTTTCAACAACTGCTTCAAGAATCATCAGTATGTCCGCGCGAACCAGTACGACATGCTCAGCGCTGTCTACAACGCCTGCAAGGACGCTCCCGAGGGCTCGGACGCCTATAACCTCTTAAGAGAGCTGGAATCCGGCAAACCGAAGGGTTACGAGGAGGCGTCCATGAAGGACCAGCCCGCGCTGGTCACCAGCATGCTGGTAAAGGACATGCAGGAGGTCCTGGACAAGATGGCGAAGGACGCCCCCGACGACTTATCGGTGAACAAGGCCCAGACCGCCGTCAACGAGTACGCCCGGAAGATCGAGCCCGCAGTCCTGAAGGAAAAAGAGGACCTTCCCTTCATGCGTGTATTCATGGGCATTTCGGAGCAAGACCAGAAGGATGTGCGCACTCTTGCCGATACCATGGAGAAAGACGGAAACGTCAACGGCAAGGGCAAAACGAACGAATTCAATAACATGATAAACGACATGAAGGCCTTCTCCGCCTCCATGGGCGCAGGAGCCAATGCAGGTTCCATCGCCGGACAGGCTCTTCAGAAAGCGATGCAGAAGATGAACACGAGCATCAACGCGTTCGTAGCGTCGGAAAAACTGGAGAACGGCGAGAACAACATCCAGAACCCCAATATCGGCCTCGCGGTCGGCGCACTGAACACGGTCGATCCCCTGGGCGCGGCGGAACACAGGGCACAAATCGCAAAGAATCTCTATGACAACCTGAATGACACGAAGAAAGAGTGGTACGACCGGAAGGATACCACGGAGTATACCAATTTCAAGGAAGCGCTCAGGGATTTCAGCCAGTTAAAGCCCGGTGATGAAGGCTACGAGGCCGCAAAGGAGAAGGCCGGAAGACTCGCAAAGGTATATCTCGAGAAGAAGAAAGGCGGCCTTACCGTTGACGCCCATCAGAAAGGCGGCGATGCGAGAAGGAAAATGGCCATCCTGACCGTCGCCCTCGTCGACCCTGCAGCCGCGCAGGAGATGGTCAACGAGGCCAACACTGTCCGCGCGAAGAAGGGCCTGGATACGATCGATCTGAAGGAACTCGCCAGGAGGGAAGGCTTCGGCGAACTCAAAACAGACGGTATCGATAAGTCCAAGAACACTGTCCGGGCAAAGCAGCCGAAGTCCAAGGAAGCTCCCGAGCTGAACGCACCGAAGCTTCCGGGTATGGGCTGAGCCGGCTGCCTCTTCAAAGCTTCCATCGAATGAGCCGGCTGATATCGCCCATCCGATGCAGAGTGCACCACGTAAAACCCGCCGGGGGGAGACACCTCCGGCGGGTTTTGTACTCTGCGGCCCGCCGGGATACACCTCCGGCGGGTTCCGTTGTTCAACCCTGAAGCATTTCTTCCACCTGCTCCCGGTTCCGCAAGGCGGTCGCCGCGCCGACCGCCGTGGTGCAGATCGCGCCGCAGGCATTGCCGAAGCGGAGCGCATATTCGTCGGAGATTCCGCCGTTTCCCGGTCCGGTACGGCACCCGTTCTGCTCCGGCGCCCCGAAAGACGGATCCCCCAGCTTCGCCGCCGCGAAGCCTGCGAGGAAAT
>OMSM01000422.1 GCA_900313745.1 uncultured Lachnospiraceae bacterium | reverse complement strand
CCCGTCGGTCACCACAAGGTCGCAGCCCTTATGCCTGTTAAGGGAGGGGAACATGGCGGGGGAAAGGACGACGTGCTCCTCCTCGTTTAGTACGATATCCCCCCCGTCGTAGCTGCAGATTCTGCGGGGCTTTACTTCCTTTTTCGCAATGGCGTCGACGGTGTCCATATGAGCGACAAGTCCGAGAATCGGGGCAGTATTCTCCCGGCGTTTGGCAGCGCGGTCCGGAAGCAGGGCAAGTTTTGCCTCGTCTGCGGGAATGTTGCCGGGAAGAGTCGCGTAGACGTAGCAGTGCTCCTCGTCGTAATACACTTCCGGGAGGCCCATCTCCTCAAGCTCGTCTCTTAAAATAACCGCGAGATCGCGCTGTTCGGGGGTGGAGGGCGTCGTGGGGCAGCCCTCTTTGGACTGGGTGATTACTGAAGCATAGCGGATGAAACGCTCGCCGATATCGCTGTATTTCATGTTGAGTATTCTCCTTTATGACAGGTGATAAACCGGATACGCCGGTGCGGTGCTACGTTGACCTTTGATATAAATAACTTCGTCCCTTCTTCCCGATGCGGCGGACTGCGCCGAGATCCGTGAGGATAAGGAGCG
The DNA here is from genome assembly GCA_900313745.1 of uncultured Lachnospiraceae bacterium. Lineage (GTDB taxonomy): Bacteria > Bacillota > Clostridia > Lachnospirales > Lachnospiraceae > CAG-791. The sequence goes on along the minus strand of OMSM01000422.1, from coordinate 9,506 downwards.
CGGTGCCGCTCTCCCCCTTCCGTACCCGGCAGTGCCCGGCAAAATCCGCCGAGGTAAACTCCTCCGGGAGGGAGTCCGGGATCAGCCTCCGGTAATCCTCCGGCGTGCGGAGCCGGGTGTCCGAGATCAGCGCACCGGGGACGCGGTCGAAACGGTGCGAACCCTTCTTTCCCTCTCTCGCATAGCCGTCGGCAATGCGGTATTCCTCCATGTCCATGAGTATTACGCGGACTGTGAGCCCTGGGTCTTTAAGAAAAGGACGGATCCGGTAGAGCTCCGTGAAAGCCGTGAAGACGCTGCCGGTGACAGGCGACCTGTTTCTCTTAAGCCACTCCCCGCTCTCCGGGTCGATCCACTGGATATGCTTCACATGGACAACGGGGCAGACGACGGTTACGGGATAATCCTTAAGAAAAACGGAGAGCTTCCCGCGCAGGTAGCCGTAACTAGCGGTCTGCACCTCGGTAATGCCGGCCTCATTCTTAATATCGGCGATGTATCTGCCGACTGGCTGCTCGTGAAAACTCTCGTCGGGCTCAATATAGTATTTCAGAATGCTGTGCAGGGTTTTCTCGCTCTGCATCCCGATGCCCCGGCGGTAGGGATGCTCCGGCGTCAGCACCTTCATCCTCGCCGCGGCAAAACGCCTTAACTCTTCTTCTCCCGCACTCACTTGTGAAGATGCCTCCTGATGTAGCGGATTGTCTCCGCCTCCCCCTTTTCGGCGTTCATCCTGAGAAGCTTCTCCAGCAGGGCTGCGGTCTCCGGGTGCATGAAGCGGGAAGGGTTTCCGTTAAGGTAATACTCCAGCGGGGAGGAATCCTTGTAGGCGCCGCCCAGATAGGTTTTGGACGCGGCGACGCGGTCGAAGAACATTTCCACAACATATCGACCGGGCATCTTAACCGGAACGTAAAGGGCGTCGGGGTTCATCCTTAACGGATAGTCTATCCAGTACTCAAAGTGGTGCCGGTTTCTTCCTTTGTGGTGAAGCCACGCTCCGGAGTAGCCGTATTTCCTCCGCTCCCCGTTGTTGGGGCTCTCCTTTCCGGTGTAATACCTCGCCCCGGTGAGAAACTCCGCGGGCAGATATTTGGAGAGGTCGTGCAGAAGCCCCTGACGGTATAATCCTGCGCGGAAACAGCCCTCCGCGACCTTCATCCGGTGAGCTGTGATGGTCTTGAAATGTCCCGCCGCCTTGACGAGTGAGATCCGGTCTTTCCTGTCTGTCATTTCCGTCTCTCCTTTGCCGGAACCGCCGGGGCATTCTCAGAGCACTCCCCTGCATCCGCGGAGCGCATGCTGACATACACCGAAACCGACCTGGGGGCTGTCCTTACCGAATCCGGCCTTCCCGCGTTCCTGGGTTCGACTGAAAAACCGTCAGGAGAAACGGTGTTCATCACCTCAGCCCAGACGAATCCGGGTGAAAGCTTGGGCAGGCCGAAGGACGCCTCTTCCCAGTAGCAGTTCACGGCGATATAAATCAGCGGCCCCTCTCCGGGAACCGGATTCTCCTCCGCATAGCCCTGATTGAACATGATGCCGACCGTGTGGCTGTAGGGACCAAGATCCGGCTTCCACGCCTCCTCCCCGTGAAGGGAGAAATCCGGATATCCGAGACCGAGGTAATCCCCGCAGCGGTACGGTTTCGGAGAGGTGAGCACGGTATATTTCCCGCGGAACTTCATGAGCTCACCCACGAAGGCGGTGAGGCTCTTCGCTGACCTTGTGCGGCGGAACAGGATGTGGCCTGTCTCGTTGTCCTGGTTATAGGGATTATTGTTGCCGAACTGGGTGTTGAGCGCCTCATCTCCGGAGAAAAGGAGCGGTGTCCCGCCGCCAAGGAGCAGCAGGGCAAGGAAATTGCGGATCTGCTGCTGCCGTAAAAGATTGATGGTCCGGCTGGAGGTCTCGCCCTCCGCACCGCAGTTCCAGCTGAAATTCCGGTCCTCTCCGTCCCGGTTGTCCTCTCCGTTTGCCTCATTGTGCTTGCGGGAGTAGCTGACCAGGTCAAGCAGGGTGAACCCGCGGTAATCCGTAATGTAGCGGATATCTCCCGTGCCGTCCTTCCTTCCCGCGAAGGAGGAGAGAAAACTCTTCAGTACGAAGTCATCGCCCTTGACGAGCTGGCGGAGAAGCATCGCATAGTCGTCACTGTATACTGCTGTGTCCGTCCTTGACGGCAGTCCTTCCCCGATAAAGAGCAGTCCGGCAAGCACCGGATCGGACAGGCAGTAGTCCCAGGGAGGAGCGGCACCGATCAGATGGAACCCGTCGGCGCCGAATTCCAGCGCATAATAGCGCAGCATGTCCTGGATCTCCTGAGGCGTCTCCTGACCGCTCAGATAGATCTGGAAGATAAGCTCCAGCGAAGCGCCGTGAAGCGCGGCGGAGAGTTTTCTCATGGAGGAAGCAGTTTTTCTCACATTTCCGGAAGGCGCGTAAACCGGGTTAAGCGCGTGAAGTGCCGCGGGATGAAAGCCCCAGTAATCGCTGTCATGGAAGCCTGCGTCCGTCCGCGAAGAACGGCTCTCCCTTACCGCCGCTCCGGCAGAGCCTGACGCAGCGGATCTGCACCGTGGCGCGGCCACGGGCATAAGCTCAACTGTTGTCGCGCCAAGGGAGAGAATATGGGGAATCATCTGGATCATCCCCTCGAATGTCCCCCGGATACTCTCATCACGAAGATTCTGGCGGCTGATGGTCAGTCCGCGGACGTGGCACTGATAAATAAACCGCCTGTTCCAGTCAGTCCGGGACCGGCATTCCGCCGGCCTTTCCCGGCCGGAGAGGCTGACATCCGCGGTACAGCCCGTAAACTCCATGTTGTCCGGCGTTTCGGCGGACAGATATCCGTCGGCGTATGGATCAGGAATACGGTTTTCCCCGGACATATAGCCGTAAAGATCGAGCTCAGGGTCAAAACCAATGCTCTCCGGAACTACGGAGGTACGCACCAGATTGCCAAGACAGTCTTCTTTCGTTAATGCGATCTTCTTCTCGTCGTATTTCCCGTCCTCGCGGTGAAGATAAAATACAAGGAAGAGCTCTCCCCTTCCCGCCGCATCGGAAGCATCATTCAGGACAGTGGAGAAATAAAGCCTGTTCCCTGAACGGTATACACCACAGCATTCCTTATTATTCATCAATCTAAAACCTCGCTATCATCCGGAAAGTCTGATGCCGGCCAGATCAGTACCAAAGATACCCTGAATACGGCGGCGCCGGCAGCCGGAAGGCATGGATTGTCAAATAAATATCATAGCATAATCACGTCCTCTTCTCAATGTCCGGAGGCAGATCAAAGACCTCCAGAAAGCGAGATCTCATACGCGGATTTTCCGCGGTTCCGCGGACATAGGAAAGGGTAAGGCGGTCCTTTGCCCTGGTCATTCCGACATAGAGCAGGCGGCGTTCCTCCTCTATGGAAGCTTCACCGGAAGCCCTGCGGGAAGGAATAATCCCGTCGTTAAGGTCCGGGAGATAGACGTGATCAAATTCGAGGCCTTTGGAGCGGTGATATGTCATGAGGGAAAGACGGTTCGCTGACAGTGCCTCTTCTTCGGATGAGCCGTCGATCATTCCTTCGGGAAAAAGTGAAGCCTGAAAAGCAGCAAATCCGGAGTCCGGTCTGTCCATATCCTCTGCTGCCTTAAGGAGAATGTCCGAGGCAGCCTTAAGTGTCCGGCACGAGGCAGCAAGTTTTTTCAGATAAGCAGCTGCATTGTCAGCCTCTGCGCCGCCGAAACAATTTTGAAGACCCACGGATCGCATAAGGTAATCCCATGCCCGCGCGGGCGAGAGCCCGCCGAGAAAAGCCAGCTCGTGATAAAACCTTCTGCTCCCGGGAGTGTCCATACTTAAGGTTTCCCGGGTGAGATACCGCTGGGGAAGATTCATGATCCGGATCAGGAGGGTATCATCCGGACATTTGCCGCTCATTATGGCCAAGGCGGCGGCAAAATAAGAATAAACAGCAGAAGCAAGCTCCTTACCGACCCGGACAATCGGATTATTGACTTTATCCATAGATTTACCGACCGGGTCAATATATTTCTGAAATGCCGTCAACTGGGCATTGCTGCGGAATATCACCGCAGTTTTCCGGCTTTTTATGGTATTGAGCTCATCCTGTATGAACCTATACTGCTCTTCTGATGACTCAAAGCCAATAATCCTTGGACGGGATCCTTTTCCCCGGAATGCTCTGCTCATTTTGGGTATTCTTTTCCTGTTCTCGCTGATAAGCAGAAGCGATGAACTGTTAATTGCTTCCGTACACCGGTAATTGACATTGAGAATTATCCTTCTGCAGTCCGGAAAATCTTTCAGCATCTGCTGCATTATTTCCGGCTGTGACCCTCTGAAGCCATAGATGCACTGATCGTCATCCCCTACGGCAAAGAGGCTGCTCCCCTCTCCCAGGAGAAGTTTTACCGTTTCATACTGAGTCTTGTTAATATCCTGAAATTCGTCGATAAGAATATGAGTGTATCTTTTGCGGTATATTCCGCAGATTTCCGGTGAGCCGGACAGAAGGGAATAACACCCCGTTATCATTGCCTCATAATCGATAAGGTTGTTTTCTCTGAGATAGGACTTATATACCCTGTAAAGCTGCTCTTCCGCTTCGGATGCTGAAAGGCCGGAGGATACGGCTGCGTCGGTTTCCGTTTTATCTGGTACTGAAATTTCAGCGGCAATGCCCTGAAGAATCGCTCTCCGTTCTTCTTCATCGAGGATTCGGGGAGCGGCATCGGAATGCTCAAGAATAATGGAAAGAAAGAGGGAATGAAATGTACAAAAACGAATTTTCCGGCTGTTCTCCGGATCGGCGGCCCGGTACCGGTCCGCCATTTCCCTGGCGGCGGCCCTGGAGAAAGTAATCACAAGAACTGCTTCCGGAGGAATATTGCATTCGGAAAGAAGAAAACGGATGTGCTCTGTTATGACGAGTGTTTTGCCGCTGCCGGGCCCCGCCAGTACCTGGCAGGGCCCGTGACAGTGACACACGGCAGCTTTCTGCTGCCGGTTAAGTTCGCGGCCCGTGGGTCAGGCCTCCGCACAGCCTTCCAGACGGGCGATTCCGTCCTTCACACGGCGGAGAGTCTCCTCTTTTCCGATGACGGACATGATCTCCGTAGCACCGGCGGGAGTCATCGCTTTTCCGGATACGGCGATTCTGAGCGGCCAGAGCACATAGCCGTTCTTGTATCCCTTCCCTGCGACAAATTGCTGGATTGCGGCATAGAGGGCGTCATTAGAGTAATCTTCCGCGCTCTCCAGAACGGGAATAATCTCGCGGAGAACCTCCAGGGAGGTCTTCTCATCTGTTTTCATCTTCTTGTGCCGGAAGAGCTCCGTGCCGTAATCGGGAAGTTCCTCGAAGAAATCCACCATTTCGGGGATATCCGGGAAGATTTCGATACGTGTGCGGACCATCTCCGCGATGGCCTTAAGGTCGAGATCCTTTTTAACCGCTTTCTTCAGCCAGGGCTCCGCGAGCTCGTAGAACCGCCCGGGATCCATGGCCTTCAGGTATTCGCCGTTCATCCAGCGGAGCTTGGTGTAGTCAAAGACCGCGGGCGACTTTCCGATGCGGTGATAGTCGAACACCTCCACAAGTTCGGGCAGGGAGAAGATCTCCCTCTCGCCTTCCGGCGACCACCCAAGCAGGGCGACGAAGTTGACGACCGCTTCGGGAAGGAATCCCTGTTCGATTAAATCCTCGTAGGAGGAATGCCCGCTGCGCTTGCTGAGCTTGTGGTGCTCCTCATCGGTGATTAACGGGCAGTGGATATACTTCGGAACTTCCCAGCCGAAGGCCTCGTAGAGGCGGTTGTACTTGGGTGATGAGGAGAGATACTCGTTTCCCCGGACCACATGGGTGATGCCCATGAGATGGTCGTCGACCACGTTGGCGAAATTGTAGGTGGGGAAGCCGTCGGACTTGATGAGGATCATGTCATCAAGCTCGCTGTTGTCGAAGGTCACATCTCCGTAAAGCTCATCGTGGAAGGTGGTTTGTCCCTCCCTGGGATTGTTCTGGCGGATGACGTAAGGAATACCGGAGGCCAGCTTCTCCTCCACCTCCTCCTTTGTAAGGCCGAGGCAGTGCTTGTCATAGACGCTGACCTCCTTGCCTTCGATCACCTGCGTGAGGGTGGAAAGCCGCTCGGGGGTGCAGAAGCAGTAATAGGCCTCACCTTTGTCAATAAGCTTCTTCGCGTAATCAAGGTAGATTCCGGCCTTCTGTCTCTCACTCTGCACATAGGGGCCCACTCCGCCGTCCTTGTCCGGACCTTCATCATACTGAAGGCCTGTCGCCTCAAGGGTGCGGTAAATAATCTCCGTAGCGCCTTCGACGAAGCGCTCCTGGTCAGTGTCCTCGATGCGGAGAATATAGTCTCCGCCCTCGTGCTTGCTGATGAGGTAGGCGTAGAGCGCGGTGCGCAGATTGCCGACGTGCATGCGTCCTGTAGGACTTGGGGCATAGCGTGTTCTGATTTTCATTTTCCCTGATACCTTTCGTTTATGCTCTCCCTGTCGTGCCGAAGCCTCCGCGGTCCGGCCCGTCCAGGTGGTCTGTCTCGTCAAAGATGATATGAGGCTGCTTCTCCATGATCCGGAACTGGCATATCCTGTCGCCGACATGGATTACGGTATCCCGCACCGCCAGCATTGGCACGAACCACTGGTCGCCGTCTCCGCAGTAGGCGTTGTCGATAACTCCGCAGTGGTTGGTCTGGATAAGGCCGAAATTCCTGAAGGTGGAGCTCCTTGGGACGACGTGGGCTTCATACCCCTCGGGAAGGGCCATTGCCACCCCGAGAGGGATAAGCTTTGCCTCGCCCTTCTTCATCACGGTCTCCTCCGCGCACCTTAGGTCGATCCAGTCGGATTTGGCACCGCCTATTGCGGCAAGCTTTTCGATTTCGTCCGAGAAATATTTGATTTTAATGCGAACTTCGCCTGCAGACATCTTATGTATTATACCCTTTTTTAAGTCGATCGGCCGCGGAAGTTGCAAGTGCGTCGCAGCGCTCGTTCTCCGGATGGCCGTCGTGTCCCTTTACCCAGTGCCAGGAGACATCATGCGGTCCGGCGGCGGCAAGAAGCCGTTCCCAGAGATCCCGGTTTTTCACCGGTTCCTTTCCTGCGGTGCGCCAGCCGTTGCGCTTCCAGTTCATGAGCCAGCCCTTCTCAAAAGCGTTGATCAGGTACTGGGAATCCGAATAGAGATCCACCGTGCAGGGGCGGTTCAGCGCCTCCAGCCCGACGATGGCCGCCATGAGCTCCATGCGGTTGTTGGAGGTCTTCTCGAAGCCCTCGGAGTATTCCCTCTCGTGAAGTACGCCTGCTGAGTCCGTGAACTGCAGGATGGTGCCGTATCCCCCGGGACCGTCCGGGTTGCCCCGGGCGGCTCCGTCAGTAAAGATTGTTACTTTGGAATTGCTCATTGGTCTCCCGGGCATCCTCCCGCTGTCATCTCCATTCCCCTGTCTCGATGAAGTGCTCTGCGCGCCTCTCCGCGGCCTCGGTGATGTTCCTGTCGTATCCGATGGCGTCCAGCAGCCGGATCGCGTTTCTGGAGGCGGCACGGCCCTTCATGAGGCGGTAATTGAAGAGGACGTCACCGTCCCTTATCTCTTCCTCGAAATGATAGTTGTCGTATGAACCCTCCAGCAGGGAGGTAAGCTCGATGTCGTGGGTTGCGGCGAAGCACCGGATGTTCCTTCCGGGAAAACTCATGAGCACCTCGGAGGATGCCGCTATGCGCTCCACTGTGTTGGTTCCCCGGAGCACCTCGTCGATGAAGGCGAGTACAGGAGCTCCCCCGTCCGTTGAGGCGCTGTCCAGTATCCTCTTAAGTGAGCGGATCTCCACGATGTAATAGCTCTCTCCCCTTCCGAGGTCGTCGCGGAGCGCCATGGACGAGAAAATCCTGTAGAAGGGCGCGCGGTAGCTCTCCGCGCACACGGTGCCTATTGTCTGCGCCATCAGAGCGCCAAGGGCGCAGGCTTTCAGGAAGGTGGATTTTCCGGACGCGTTGGAGCCCGTAATCAGCACCCAGCCCTTTGTCGTGATGTCGTTCGTCACGGGATGCTCAAGAAGCGGATGGGCAAGCTCCCGGACGGAGTAGTTTTCATCCTTTCCGGTAAATTCGGGGACACAGTACTGCTCCAGAGAGGCGCGGTAGCACACCACGGAGAGCATGCTTTCGATCCGTCCGAACGCGGTGATAAGTGCGTCAAGCTCCGCCCGGTGGCCCCGCACGTGGCGCAGCATGGTGTTGAACTTGATCAGGTCAAGGTGCAGCAGAATGCGGGCGTAGTCAAACAGGACATCCAGGGGATTGCCGCCGCCGGTCTGGTAGAGGAGTATTCCGGCTCCCCGCCGGAAGGGCTCGAAGGCAGCGGTGTTCTCCGCGATGATCTTCTTCTCCCTCTCCAGTCCGGGGAGGCTCATGGACTTCAGCCTGTCCGCGAAGGTCAGCATCCGGAGAATGTAGCGGAAGGAGCCGAGGAAAAGCTCGTTGTCCTTCTTCTCCCGGTAATAGGTGACCATGTTGAAGGCCAGCACGCCGAAGAAGGCCAGAATGCCCATCTCCGTCCTTATCAGGACAAGAAGGAGCGCAAGGACGACGAGAACAGGCGCGAGATAGTTAAGCAGATTGCTTTTTTCCTTCGCCCCGTCCAGGAAATCAATGTAATCGTAAATTGAAAGCCTGCCCGTGCGTCCGAGCATGCGGAAGGCATACTGGAGGGATGTACGGAGATTTTCGTCGTCGTGAATCTCCTTCAGCACCGCCTCGTCATAATCCTCCTCCCCGCGGCCCTGCGAGGGAGTGCGCAGCCTGCAGTAAAGGTACTCCGCTCCAACGGAACTGAAGGTGTAGTTCAGGCGGTCGAAAACCTCATCCAGTTCCAGATCGGAGGCGGTGATATCGTCGATGCCGTCCCTAGGTTCATGCCTTGAGAGATAGCCCTTCAGCGCGCCCCGGTACTCCTCCGGCACCTTCTGCGAAGCCATCGGAAGTCCGCCGAAGCTGTCCTTCAGCGAACGGATGAATTCAGTTTTCTTCTTTCTCTCGTCAAACCTGCCCTTGATGTAGAGAATCAGCAGCGTTCCGACGACGAGAAGCAGGAATACAAGTTCAGTCATAGGCTTCAGCCAAAGATTCTGTCGCAGATCTCCCGGCTCTTCGCATATATCTCCGCAGGATCAGCGCCGATGTAATACCTGGGTCTTCCATCGAAGCGGTCATAGCGGATCTCGCCGGCGATCATGGTCATCTTCACATTGCTTTTGCTTCCCGAGTATACAAGGTTGTTCGCGATATTGTGAAGGGGCTGCATATTCGGTTCGTCAAGGTCAATGAGGATAAGGTCTGCACACTTGCCTGCGGCGACAGCGTCGCATCCGTCAAGCCCCATCACCCTTGCGCCGTTCACGCAGGCCATCCGCAGGACTTCATACGCGGGGACAGCCGCCGCATCGTT
>OMSM01000423.1 GCA_900313745.1 uncultured Lachnospiraceae bacterium | reverse complement strand
GCACCGGCGCAAATGTGGATAACTCTGTGGATTTTGGGGATTTTTCAAAACAGGTGTTCGATGATTCCAGTAAAATCAATGTTTTGAAAGTCTGACAATATACCACTATAGTGGGAACATTTGGAAATAGAACGACAAAGCAGAAGGGCGGGAAATTGTTCTGTCAATAGGAACAATTTCCCGCCCCGGCATGTTTTCCGGCTGTTATGACGGCAGTTTTCCCTTGCGGATTCCCCGGAATCTCTTCTCCGGCGCCGGGAAGTTATTCTTCGCCTTCCTTTGTGCCGATCACTCCGGCGCGGCGGAGGGGACCTCTGAGCGCGCGGTAAAGAAGGACGCTGGCGATGAGAGAGATCACCGCGTTTATGGATGTGGACGCGATATTCCAGGCGAGCGTAACCTGCGCCGCGGGACGGCCGAGAATTGCCCGCTTGTAGAAATAACCGATAAGAGGGTCGGCGATCATGTTGAAGATCAGTCCCGCCGCAGCTGCGGCGGCGGAGATGCGCAGTACTTTCTTCCCGTCGTGTGTATCGTTCAGGCGGAACAGGCGGTGGGCGATGAGTCCGGTGATGATTCCGATGAAGAACTTGCAGAAGAAGGTCTTCGGCGCGTAGATCACGTAAATCGGGTCAAACAGGTCGCCGATCGTCATGCCGATCGCTCCGCCGAGCCCTCCCCAGACCCCGCCGAGGATCAGCGCGCCGAGGACGACTACCGCGTTGCCAAGATGGATGGATGTCGCATCTCCTCCCGGAAGCGGGATCTTGATCTGAAGGAAGGTAAACACGACGTAGGACAATGCGGCGAACAGTCCGGTGTATACCGCCTTCATTCGGAATACCCTGCCCTTTTCGTAGGTATCGGCTGTGCTTTTCGCGGAAGTTTTCTCCCCGATGACTGAATTCCCGGATGTCATGACTTCTCCTCCTTTATTCGTGCTGTGAAAGTTGTCGCTGCAGCGGGAGAGCGGTGCGCATGAGGATCATTTCCGGCTGTACGCCGCGCCGCTTTCCTGCTTTTGTTACGGCAGATTATGAACCGGAAGTGGACTGGCAGAAAGAACCATTTTAAGAAATTATGACCAGTCCAGTTGGCGCCGCAGACGGACAGCCGGTGTCTTCGCAGTTCCAAACATCTGTCCATTGAATAGTTCCGGCCTCTACTTTAAACTTATACATCACCGGGACAAAACCGCCGGGTGCGGTTTTGCCGGATGCGCCGGCCGGTGCGCCACCGGCGGGGCAAAAACCCGCGAACGCGGTTTTAAGGAGCATATATGGGTGCAATTATAGAGGTGAAGGGGCTGAGCAAAACCTTCTCCACCAAGGAGGGCAGGGTCGAGGCCTTAAAGGGCATAGACTTTACCGTTGAGGAAGGGGATATCTACGGGATTATCGGCATGTCCGGCGCGGGAAAGAGCACGCTGGTCCGCTGCCTCAACTATCTCGAGAAGCCCACGGACGGCACAGTTTCGGTGATGGGCAGGACCATGGGGGAGCTTGGCGGCAGGGACTTAAGGCACTTAAGAACCAAGGTCAGCATGATCTTCCAGAGTTTTAACCTGCTCATGCAGCGCTCGGTGATAAGCAACGTGATGTATCCCCTGCTGATACAGGGAGTAAAGCGCGCCGAGGCGGAGAAGAAGGCGAAGGGACTGCTCGCCCTGGTGGATCTGTCCGAGAAGGAGAAGGCCTACCCGGCCCAGCTTTCCGGAGGACAGAAGCAGCGCGTCGCCATTGCGAGAGCCCTGGCGAGCGACCCGAGGATACTGCTTTGCGACGAGGCGACCTCCGCGCTGGATCCGCAGACGACGGGACAGATCCTTGCCTTGTTAAAGAAGATCAACAGCGAGATGGGGATAACGATCGTCATCATCACCCACCAGATGTCGGTGGTCCGGGAGATCTGCAACCGGGTGGCGATTATTGAGAACGGCCTGATCGTCGAGAGCGGCGAGGTGAGCGAGATCTTCGCCCACCCGAAGTCCAGGGCGGCGAGACAGCTCATCATCGAGGGAAGGGAGCCGGATGAGGAGGGCAACATCGAGCCCCCCGCGGAGCTTCCGCCGGAGATTCCCATGGAGAATCCCAAGATCCGCATCGTATTCTCCAAAAACTCCTCCTTTGAGCCGGTTATCGCGAATATGGTGCTTCATTT
>OMSM01000424.1 GCA_900313745.1 uncultured Lachnospiraceae bacterium | reverse complement strand
ACGATCCGAACGCCTTTATCGTCATCTCCGAGGGCGTGACCATAGACGGCAATTTCCAGAAAAAACTCACCTGATTCTGTTCTGACCTATTATTCCGAAAACTGGCACAATTATTGTCTTTTCATATTTAAGTGTGTAAAATAAATAACTAGTCTCTTTGCGCAAACATGCTTTAACGCGATAAAGCGCCGGCTTTGTATCGGCCTGCTTATGCAGGGCAGGCCAGGTGAAACGGCAGGAGTTCTATGAATCCGAAAACAGTAAAGTACATTTTGAAACGACTGGTTCTCGCGGTCTTTACGATCTGGGTGGTCATCACCATCACCTTCTTTGTCATGCACGCGATCCCCGGCGGGCCCTTCCTCTCCGAGAAGGCGGTCTCCCCGGCCGCGCAGAAGGCGATGGAGGCCAAGTACGGTCTGGACAAGCCGCTCTTTGAGCAGTATGTGACCTACTTAAAAAGCGCGGTGAGGCTGGATTTCGGCCCCTCGATCAAGCAGCGCGGCCGCCAGGTGATGAACATTATCACGGACGGAATGCGGACCTCCGCAAAACTCGGCCTGATCGCCGCTTTTCTTGCGCTGTTCTCCGGTATTGTGCTGGGGTCGGCCGCGGCGCTTCGCCGCAACACCCTTCTTGACCGGATCATCATGGTCATCACGACGGCGTTTGTCTCCATGCCCTCCTTCATCATGGGCTCCCTGCTGCTCATTGCTTTTGCGGTCAAGATCCACCTCTTCCCGGCCAACGGGGCGCAGGCCGGCGGGCTGGTGCTCCCGGTGGTGACGCTGATGCTCTACCCCATGTCCTATATCACCAGGCTTACCCGCTCCTCCATGCTTGACGTGCTGGGCCAGGACTACATCCGAACGGCCAAGGCAAAGGGCGTCTCCAGGATCCGCACCATCTTCGGCCACGCGCTGAAGAACGCGCTTATCCCCGTCATTACCTACTTCGGCCCCATGCTCGCCTACATCGTCACCGGATCCCTGGTGGTGGAGCAGATCTTCGCTGTTCCGGGCATCGGCCGCGCCTTCGTTCAAAGCATTATCAACCGCGATTACACGGTAATCATGGGCACCACGATAATCCTTGCGGCACTGATCGTCATCATGAACCTCCTCAGCGACATCGCGTACAAGATCGTCGACCCGAGGATTACGCTGGAGTAAATGCATTATGGATGTCAATAATCTCAAAAGGCTCAGCCTGCAGCTTAATGCGGATGATTTCCTCCCGGCCTCCGCGGAGGAGAAGGAATACATGGTGCGCATGCGCCCTTCCACCACGTTCTTCAAGGACGGCTTAAGGCGGCTGAGGAAGAACAAGGTGGCTATGGTAAGCTTCTGGGTCATCGTGCTTATCACGCTTTCCTGTATTCTTATCCCCATGTTCTGGCCCTACAGGTACGACGCGATGCTGGGAATGACCCCCGGCAAGCCTGTGGACGCCTCCTTCAACAACTTAAAGCCCTTTGAATACGCGCGCACGGAGCTTCGCCGCATAGATTCGGGAGAGAGCGTTTTCCCTCACATCTTCGGAACGGATTCCGCGGGGCGCGACTACTTCATACGAATTGTCTACGGCACCAGGATCTCCCTGGCGGTCGGCTTCTTCGCGAGCATCATCGTTCTGATCATCGGGCTGCTCGTCGGATCTATCTCCGGATACGCCGGCGGAATGGTGGACATGATCATCATGCGTATCGTCGACGTGATCTATTCCCTTCCGGACATGCTTATGGTCATCCTTCTGGCCTCGGTCATGAAGGTCACGATGGAGGGCAAGCTGGAGGGGACGATCTTCGCGAAGATCGGTTCCAATATCCTCTCCCTCTTCATCATTTTCGCCCTGCTCTACTGGGTAGGCATGTCCCGGCTGATCCGCGGGCAGATCCTCTCCTTAAGGGAGCAGGAGTACGTGCTCGCCGCCCAGGCGGCGGGGGCAAAGGGCAGCTGGGTGATCCGCAGGCACCTTATCCCCAACTGCATCAGCGTCATCGTCATTTCGACTGCGCTGCAGATCCCCAGCGCGATCTTCACCGAGAGCTACCTCTCCTTCCTGGGACTTGGCGTCAACGCACCGATGCCCTCCCTGGGGTCGCTGGCCTCCGACGCGCTGAACGGGCTTTCCTCCTATCCCTACAGGATGATTATTCCCGCAGTGGTGATCTCGCTGATCGTGCTCTCCCTAAATCTCTTCGGAGACGGCCTGCGCGACGCGTTTGACCCTAAGCTCAACGCCTGACGGGACGGCGCCGGAACAGTTTCTGAGCACAGAACCAAGAACGTACAGTCTGGAGAAAACATATGGCTTTACTGGAAGTGCGCGACCTTCATACCTCCTTCTTTACCGATGCGGGTGAAGTGCGCGCGGTGAACGGAATATCCTTCAACCTGGACCGGGGCAAGGTCCTCGGAATTGTCGGCGAGTCCGGATCCGGCAAATCGGTGACGGCGTACTCCATCATGCAGATTCTTGCCGGCACAGGAAAGATCGTCTCCGGCTCCATCAAGCTCGACGGCGAGGAGCTGGTCGATGCCGGGGAGAAGAAGATGAAGACGGTCCGCGGCAACAAGGTCTCCATTATTTTCCAGGACCCGATGACCAGCCTGAATCCGACCTACACGATAGGCCACCAGCTCATGGAGGCGATCCTCCTGCACACGGACCGCAACCGGCAGCAGGCCTACGACAGGGCGCTGGAGATGCTGAAGCTTGTCAACGTCAACGAGCCGGAGAAGAGAATGAAGCAGTACCCCTACGAGTTCTCCGGGGGAATGCGTCAGAGGGTGATGATCGCGATGGCGCTGGCCTGCGAGCCGGATATCCTCATCGCGGACGAGCCGACCACGGCGCTGGATGTGACCATACAGGCGGGCATCCTTGACCTGATGAAGGATATCCAGCAGAAGATCGGGATGGCGATCATCCTGATTACCCACGACCTGGGTGTCGTCGCCCAGCTCTGCGACGAGGTTATCGTCATGTACGCGGGATCGATCTGTGAGCAGGGCACGGCGGATGAGATTTTCTACAATCCCTGCCACGAGTACACAAAGGGACTGATGCGCTCGATCCCCACCACAAACTCCCGCGGACACGAGCTCAAACCGATTACGGGAACGCCGATCGATCTTCTGAACATGCCGAAGGGCTGCCCCTTCGCGCCGAGGTGCGACGCCGCGATGAAGATCTGCATCCGCGAGCGCTGCGAGAGAATGGTGATCAACGAGTATCACTACGCCGCCTGCTGGATGAACGTAAAGAATGCCGCAGGGGAAGCGCAGTGACGCCGGAGCCCGGCGGTTCGGGAAATTGCCTGCAGGAAGAGTTTTGGAGCGAAGATGAGTGAAGAGACGAGGACAGCACCTTTAATCGAGGTGAAGCACCTGAAGCAGTATTT
>OMSM01000429.1 GCA_900313745.1 uncultured Lachnospiraceae bacterium | reverse complement strand
CGTTTTCTGCCATACCGGCGCGTTTTTGCCCCTTCCGGCGCCGCTGTTCCCTGCCCTTACTCCGCCCCGGTGCCGGTCAGTCCCAGCTCCTCCGCGTGGGCGCGCATGCCCTCGATGCAGATGGCGGCCACGTCCTTCACCTCCATGCCAAGCATCTCGCAGCCCTGGTTGATCAGCGCGCGGTCGCACTTTGCCGCGAAGCGCTTGTCCTTGAATTTCTTCATGAAGCTCTTCACCTCGAGGTCGCTTATTCCGTTGGGACGCATTCTTGCGCAGGCCTGGATGATGCCGGTGAGCTCATCCACGGTGAAGAGGCTCTTCTCCATGTCCGTCACAGGCTCGACATCGTTGATGATTCCGTAGCCATGGCTTAAGATCGCCCGCACGTCGTCCGGGTCCACGCCCTCGGCCAGGAGCTCCTTCTCCGTGTGCTTAAGGTGCTCCTCGGGATATTTCTCATAATCGTAGTCGTGCAGGAAGCCCACAGCCTCCCAGTGCTCCTTGTCCCCGCCGAAGTGCTCCGCCATTGCGCCCATGGCATAGCTCACGTTCAGTGCGTGGAGGATGAGGTGCTCCTCCGTGACCATCGTTCCGTTCAGTTCTCTTGCTCTCTCCAGTGTAAGCATGCTCATTCTCCTTATATCCTCATGGTCGTAACATTCAGTCCGAACATGTTCTGATATTGTATATCCTTTGCCGCCCCGTAGACAATGCGTATGCCGATATTTCTGGTTTTGTCCTCCGGATCCATGATCGATCGCCGCTCGGCGGGATCAAACGCCGGGCAGTCATCCTTGACCCTGAGGATCAGATCGTCGTTCTTCTTTACCAGCCGGATATCCGCGGTGTGCTTCCTGTTATCCTTCGGGAAGCCGTGCACCACCACGTTGCCGGCCATCTCCTCGAGGCAGAGAGCCGCGTGGAAAGAGCGTCTCCTGTCGATCCCCTTCTCCCTGCAGAACGCGGAGATCTTCTCCGAGACGGTCACCACCTCATCCATATTGTGCACGGCGCTATCGATCCGGTCGTCCTCCGCGGCCCCGAAGCCGTCGGGGATATCCATCGCCTCCTCCATATCCCTGGGGAAGCGCTTCCTCCGCACACAGGAGTAAAGCAGCGGAAAGACCGCGCAGACGATGCCGTTCAGGATATTCGCGGCGTACACGCCGTTCATCCCGAGGAAGGGTATAAGGATGAACGTGAAGGCCGCAACGCAGACAAGACCGTCGAGCAGCGAGAGGATATGTACGAGAAGCTGCTTGCCCGAGGCCTGCGCGTAACAGGTAAAATGCGTGCAGAAGATGGCGAGGGGCATGCATATGGGCAGCAGCCGGAAGCCCATTACCGTCATCTGGTACACCGGATCCGCGGCATCCTGGTAGTAGAGCCCGGTGAGAGGCTTCGCAAGAAAGATCAGCAATGCGGAAACGGCGCACATTATCGGAACGCACCGGTAAAAAGCGACCCGCATGACATCCGTGAGGGATTTTCTGTCTTCCTCTCCGATGCTGACGCCGATCAGCATGCGGGATACCGCGAGGACGCCGTTCGGGAGAGCCCAGAAAATGCCAAGGAAGGAATTGGCCGCGGACATCGCGGAGAGGCCTGCGCCTCCGACAAAACCGGTGATCAGCGCGTTGACGGCAAGCCCCCTTAAGGTCATATAGCCATTGGCAAGCGCTCCTGGGTATCCGATCCGGATGATCTCCGACACGTCCTTCATCCTGCTGTCCCTAAGCGAGAAGCGCAGCAGGGATTTCCCGGACAGGAAATAGTGCGCCTGAATGCCGCAGAACACCCACTGGCCGAGGGATCCCGCGAGCGCAAGCCCGAAGGCGCCCATCTTCCCCACGGCGACGAAAAGGTAATTCAGCAGGAGATTGACGGCGATGAAGACAATACTTGCGGCAGTCGTGCGTTTTGACCGGTTCTCCAGAGAGAGGAAGGCGGAGAGCTGCTGGCTCACCACCAGAGGAAGCACGCCGATCGCCTGGCCGAGGATGTACTGGTTCAGGATATGTCTCTCTGCCTCCCCGCCGCCAAGGAATCCGGTAAGGTTGAATCCGGCGGCGACGGCGAGCGCGGCCGTTACCGCGGCGGAGAGAATGACGGAGATGAGGATGTCCAGGGAGAAGACGCTGTTGGTGCGCTCCTTCTCGTTGCGGCCCATATATTTGCCGCACAGCAGCTGGGAGCCTCCCATCAGCATGACTCCGACCGCGGCAAGGAAGGTATTGACCGGCCCGTAGAGGCCGACTGCGGCCATGGCCTCACTTCCCACATAATTGCTGGCGAAAAGTCCCGAAACGATGCCGTTGACGGCGCCGATCGCCGCAAGCAGGATCTGGATAGGCAGCAGCCGGAAGAACAGTTTTGATATCAGACGCGAATCCTCTGTCAGCATATTTACCGCTTTTAGCGCGGCGTCCGGTGCGCAGCACATATTGTGCGCACCGACGGCGGGGGATTCAAACTTTCTCCCCGCAGAATTATTGGTATAATAATTCATTATATTCTTAAACCGGAAGCTGCACTTAGATTTTTTGCTGCGTCAGGAAGCTGTTCAGGGGAAAAGCTTCCACAGCATCTTTCAGGGCACTTCCGGCGCGTTCCGGAGAGAAGGAGATACTTGTCATGGCGGGATCAACAACACAGTTCGCTGATTTTCTGGCAGAAGAGATTCGCAAATACAAGGGGGTCTGCGTCCCTGTACGGGCAAATCCGGCCGAGTGCGTCCTTGTGCGGTATCTTCCGTGCGACAAACTCCATCCGAATCCGGAGGATGAGTTCAGCATGCCGGAGATCGGTCCGAGCTTTCAGATCATTTCCAATTACATCAGCCAGTTCCAGAACTCACAGCGCCATGGCCTGCCGCTCTTCGACGACCCGATCATCGTCGAGAAGATGCTCCCGGACGGCTATCTCATTCTCAACGGGCACCACCGCTGGGCGGCGGCAATGCGCTATGGCCTGAAAAGGATCCCGGTAAAGATCGTCAACCTGACCCAGGAGATCGATATTCAGAAGGCGATAGAGAACTCGAAGCACGACAGGCGGGTCACGGTCGATCTGGACGAGGTAGTTTTCCGGAAGGAAAATGACCCGTATCTCGAGAAAAAACTTCCCTTCCCCCTGAACAGGATGTACAGAGAGCGCCTTAAGAGGGGCATTCCCGCGCTCTTCCGCTTCCTTACGAGAAACGGATACGACATCTGGCTCTTCTCCGCGCAGTACTACTCGCTGGACTACATCCGGGCCTTCTTCCGCAAATACCATGTGCATGTGGACGGCATCGTGACAGGAACAGGCAGGAAGGCCGCTGCGGATCCCGATGCGAGGAGCCGCATGGAAAAACTTATCTCTGATCGGTACAAGGAAACCGTAAACCTCCACAACGACATGGTCCTTAAGGTAACCCGGGGCTCGAAGGACTTTGAGCAGTACGACCTGAAAAACGGGGATGAGGACTGGTCGGTGGACGCGATGGCTGTCATCGAGAGGTTTAAAAGTCATGAAGAAGCAGCCGGCTGAACAGAAGATGCGCATCTCCTTCGACCTGGACGAGGTCCTGTTCGTCTCCCCGAAGACGCACAAGACCGAGCCCGCGCTGGTATTCCCTCTCAACAAAATCTTCATCGAGAGGTTAAGGCTCGGAACTCCGGAGCTGATCAACAAGCTGCAGGAGCTGGGCTACGAGGTGTGGGTGTATACCTCGTCCTTCCGTTCGGACCGCTATATTCGCTGGCTGTTCAGGCTGTACGGCGTGAAGTTCGACGGAATAGTCAACGGAACAAGGCATCTTAAGGAGGTGCAGCGCAACAACAAGACCATCCTCCCGCAGAAGCTCCCGAACCGTTACCATATCTCCCTGCACATCGACGATGAGACCATCATCTGCTCCCTGGGCAGGACGTATGGGTACAAGGCTTACCAGCTGGATGCCGAGGACGACAGCTGGAAGGAGAAGATCATCGCCCGCGCGGACGAAATCCGCAGGATGGAGTTAAAGGAACGTTCGCAGAACTGAGAGAGTATGTTGAGATGCTTCCTCCGGAGCATCTCCCTGCAGTGAAGGGTTTTAAATGAGAATTATCCGGTCAGGCAGGAAAACCATCAGCATTGAAATCCGCCCCGACGGCGATGTGTGGGTGCGGGCTCCGCGGCGCGCTTCAAAAGCGTCCATCGACCTCTTCGTCAGCCGCCACGAGGACTGGATCCGCCGCCATCGGGCCAGGGTTCTCGCGAGAGCGGAGGCCGCAAGTGAGGCACAGGTTTTCACCGAAGAGGAGCTTGTGGAGCTCGCGGAGCGGGCGAAGGCGGTCATTCCCGGGCGGGTCAGCCACTACGCCCCCCTGATCGGCGTTACCTACGGCCGCATCACCATCCGGAACCAGCGCACCCGCTGGGGAAGCTGCAGCGCAAAAGGAAACCTGAACTTCAACTGCCTGCTGATGCTTGCCCCGCCTGAAGTTCTGGACAGCGTTGTCGTCCACGAGCTCTGCCACCGGAAGGAAATGAACCACTCACCTCGCTTCTACGCCGAGGTGCTTCGCGTGTTCCCTGAATACCGCAGGTGGCACGGATGGCTTAAGGAGAACGGCGGGGCCCTGCTCCGGCGGCTGCCGTGAATGCCCGCCAGGTGTTAGTACAGAGAAGCCATCGGGCTTCTCCGCAGTCTTTT
>OMSM01000433.1 GCA_900313745.1 uncultured Lachnospiraceae bacterium | reverse complement strand
GACGATGATTTTGATTCGGATGACGGAGGCGATGAGAGAAAGGAAGCACTTGATGAGCTTTCGGCGGTCACCGGCAACACGTACGACAGCGGGGAACAGACCGGCGAGGAGTATGTGGATGTCACGCTGAACGGGCTGGTCAAGTCCGCGGTAATGGACGGAAGCGGAATTATGTATCTGACGCTTCTTATGTACACCGGTGAAACCCCCTGGGGTTCGGATGTCATGCTGAACCGCGTCATCCAGATCTACAGCTTTGACCTTGGCGGGGACTTCATTCATTTTGTTTCCCGGAATGAGCACTGGGAGGAACAGGTGGAGTTTTACAAGGAAAAATGGCTGATGGACGAAGGCATAACTCTTGCCGATATTAAGCATGGTATTTATGGTGCGGAGATTGCGGATCAGTTTACGCCGTTTGATTCCGATCTGGAAGCGTTCAAGGCATTTATTGCCGGATATGAAGATCTCTACGCAAACGGGGGTCGCGGCTTCAGGGCGCTTGCGGATTCCGCGGCCAACAACGGAGAAAACTCGAACCTTGCTGTTGTTGCCCTGGCAAACCAGGTAGTTAAGTTGTATGAAAGGGCCGGATATAGTCTGACATCGAGAAATGTATTGTCCTGGGTGCTCCACCCGTACAAGGTATTAAAGCCGATCGTGATGAGTTTCAGCGGTTTTACCTCGGAAGATCTGGACCGGGTATACGATTTCCTTACCTGGGCCGGAGCGCTGAGCAGAATGGATGACGCTGATATCAGCGTTCTTGCGCTTCGGATGACCAGCAAATCGCAGGAAGAAATTCTTAAGTTCCTCAAGGATACTTATTACGTCACGGACAATCTGAGCAATGTGATCGGAAGCAGCGGAAGATTAGTCAATGTAGGGGATGCATGGAAGCAGCTTCCCTCCCAGGCGAAGACAATGCTCCGGCAGTCACTTCTTGGATTTATTAATTCGGCGGCGGAGAATTATTACCAGCGCTCCCAGATTAACCAGGCTGCCTACGCGGGAAGATGGGTCGATTACATCAATCTGCTGGACAGATATATTCTTAGCATCTTCGGCCTCAGGATATCGAATATCCAGGGCAGTTCTGCCAAGATGACCTGGGACGATTACAGAAATTTCCTCTCCGAACTCGAGCTTCTTCCCCGGATGGGAAGATATGATCCGGAGACTATGCTCAACACGACAAACTTTCCGTCAAGCGCGGACGAAAAGAAGGAGCAGGCGTTCATCCTGGTACACGGAACCTCAACCGAGTTTACCGATGTGGCGTCGGTTCCTCACGCATCCGCGGTTTATCTGCCGGACAACACCGTCGTGTGGCTTGAACCGTACGAATGGAACGAGGAAATCAAGGTTCAGCGGGTATTTATACCACAGTCGGCTCCGATCGAAGCACCGCAGAAGCCCGGACCTGCACCGGAATTCACTGATCTGAGCGGCGCAGGCTTAGAAGTACCGGATGTAATCACGGATCCGGGAGGCAATCAGTATTACCTGCAGAGCGGCGGGTCATTCAGCGCACTGCAGCAGCCGGATATATTTGCAGACCCGAATTCGAACGATATTGCAATTGAAGGCCCGATTATCTCCATTGGCACTCCGCAGGACTCCTCAGGAAATACCCAGCCGGGCGAAGGGGAGACGCCGGACGGAGAGGGCGGCGGAGGTACCACACCGGAAACCGAGCCTGACCCCACACCTCCTCCGGAGCCGGTTATTGAGGAAAAAGTACTTCTGGAAGCAGGGAAGGTTCCGATTTCCTACCGCCTTGTTTTCCCCAAGGGGACAAATGTTGAATTTGTCGACATGGAGAACACGGACGGCTCCAGCAATTCCTCAATCACCTCCGGTGCGCTGCTTTTCGCGGATGACGCGACAAGTACGAAGGAGGGAATTGTCTATACCTCCAGCATTTTCTGGCAGCGCGAGACCGGTGTCAGCTTCAGAGATTCGAAGATCCCCGGGGCCGCCATTGATACCGGCGCGCTGGAATATACGGATAAGAACGGCAGGAAGCTGATCCTCTTAATGATCACGGAGGAGGGTGTCAAATTCTATGCTCCGACAAGCGCTTCGGGCACAACGTATTCCGGGACCGGGAGCAGTACCTATTACATGACTAATGAGGAACTGCTCTCCTCGACGGGCTTTACCCCTTACACGGAGTCCGGAACCCAGGCGGCAGTATCCGCAAGAATGGAGGGTGCTGCCCTTCCTTCCGAGAAATACGACACCGATAACAGCCTTTCGGTGACAGAAATGCAGGTTGCTACCGCACTGAACTCTTCCCGTGTCGGAACCCTTCAGGCGGCGACCAGTTTCACCGTGATCTCTGACAGCGAGGTTCTGATCAGCGCCTAT
>OMSM01000434.1 GCA_900313745.1 uncultured Lachnospiraceae bacterium | reverse complement strand
GCAAAGGCCGCGTCCATTTTAAGGCAGCTTGCCGCTTCTGTGGAAAGAGGCAGCGAAATTGACGATCAGAGAGTAAATTACGCCCTGGATATGAAAGACGAGAACGTATCGGAGAACATGTTCACCGCACTGGATACGGACTGTATCTGCCACACCGCGGCCGGGAAGCCGGTGAAGCCCAAAACCCTGGGACAGGAGCAGTATGTTACGGCGATCCGTGACAATATGGTCACATTTGCCAACGGTCCCGCAGGAACAGGCAAAACTTACCTCGCTATGGCGATGGCGATAACCGCGTTCCAGAACGGTGACGTCTCCCGGATAATCCTGACCCGGCCGGCGATTGAGGCGGGAGAGAAGCTGGGATTTCTTCCGGGTGATCTTCAGCAGAAGATCGATCCTTACCTGAGGCCGCTCTATGACGCGCTGTTCCAGATCATGGGGGCGGAGAATTTCCAGAGGAACCAGGAGAAGGGCCTTATCGAGGTCGCACCTCTTGCCTACATGAGAGGCCGCACCCTGGACAATGCCTTCATTATCCTTGACGAGGCACAGAACACGACGCCGGAGCAGATGAAGATGTTCCTTACCCGCATAGGCTTCGGATCGAAGGTCGTGGTGACGGGCGACGCGACCCAGAAGGATCTCGGCCCCTCCGTCGCATCCGGCCTGGATGTCGCGGAGAAGGTGCTCAGGGGAATTGAGGGAATCGCGTTTATGACGCTGACCTCCAGGGACGTCGTCCGGCATCCTCTTGTGCAGCGCATCGTCAAGGCCTACGAGGAGTACGACCGGAAGAATCATCAGGGAACGAGAAATGAGAGAAGCAGCTTCAAGAGTCATCCTAACCACAGAGAACGCGGCAGGTCGTAAGCTGGAGCTTCCTGTCAGGGAGCTTGCAAGGCGCGTCTCCTCCGAGGTGCTCTTCCGCGAAAAATGCCCATTTGTTGCGGCAATATCGCTTTACATCACCGATGACGAGGGAATCCGGGAATACAACAGGGAGTTCCGGGGGATCGACAGGCCCACCGACGTTCTCTCGTTTCCCGGGTGCAGTTACGATGCTCCGGCGGATTTTTCCTTCGCCGTCCCCGGGAATCCCGATCTTTTCGATCCCGAAACCGGTGCCCTGGTTCTTGGCGACATCGTCATCAGCTATGAGCGCGCCGAGGCCCAGGCAAAGGATTACGGCCACAGCCTCCGCAGGGAGTTTGCCTTCCTTGTCGCCCACAGCATGCTTCACCTTCTTGGCTACGATCACGAAACCCCGGGGGAAGCGAAGGTGATGGAGGAGAAGCAGGAAGAAGTACTTACGGCGCTCGGCATCACAAGAGATGACTGAAGAACGCCGGTCAGATATGGAGGGCTTTTGATTCATGCCCGCAAACGGATATGATCATTCGCAGAGCTGCCTGCTGTTTACTGCAGCGCTGCTTCAGTTCATCAGGATCCCTGCCGCCCAGGCTTTCGGGGTGGAGTGCATCACGCTTCTGACGATTCCTCTGGAGCTGGTCACCGCCTCGCTCGCGGTGGCATCTTTTGCCGTCTCCTACGCAGTGCAGCCGGTGGTGCGCGACTACGCGAGAAGAGACCGGTATTATCTTATCCAGCGCTTCATCCGCCTCCATTTCCCTGTCCTTCTTGCCGGGGCCGCGGGTATTGCGGCGGTTGTTTCCTTCTGCATCCTGCTCTTCGGCAGGAACAATCAGGCCGGTTACTTCCTTCCCGTATTCGCGATGGCAATACTGCTTTTTCTTTCCCCCTCCGGACTGGTGCAGGGCGCGTACGCGGGAATCCGCTCGCCGGGTCCTGTATTTGTCAACTGGGCGCTCACCGCACTTCTTACCGCAATCCTTCCCATGGCTGTCGGCAGGAAGCTGTACCGGTACGGCAAGATGGCCGGAGCAATTCTCCGAAGCGATGAACTTCCCCAGATCTATGCCGCGATGGGGCTCATGATCGGCCTGACACTGGCCTTCCTCATCAGTTTTGTCGTCTGGATCGTTCTTTATTTCCTTTTTCTCCGCCACATCGACGAACAGATTTCCGCTTCCGGGCGCGGCGAGACGGAGAGCAACATGAGCATATTCTTTTCCTTCAGCGAGCGCTTCACCTATCTGGCAGTTACCGCTCTAATGCTCACCCTGCCTCTTGCTGTCGACTACGGCATCCTGAAGAGAAGGAGCGAGTCCGCCAACTTTATCGCGGAGTGGGGATATCTCTATTCGCGGGTGTTTCCGCTCGTCATCGGCGGTGTTTTCCTCCTGCTCATCCCGTTTGCGGGGTATTACGGCAGTTTCCGCAATATCGCTCACACCCGCGGTGCGGCGACACTCAGGTCTTTCTCGACGATGGTCTGCCGCCTTGCGGTATACTGCGCCGCGCCGCTGTC
>OMSM01000435.1 GCA_900313745.1 uncultured Lachnospiraceae bacterium | reverse complement strand
CCGGAGCAGTGGGCCGACGTCTTCGAGGATGCGGGCATGAAGTACATGATCTTCACGACCAAGCACCACGACGGCTTCTGCATGTTCGACACGGAATATACGGATTTCTCAGTCGCAAAGGCGGGGCCCTTCTCTACCCATCCAAAACGGGACGTCGCCCACTACGTGTTCGACGCGTTCCGGAAGCGCGGATTCATGACCGGCGCCTATTTTTCCAAACCGGACTGGCACTGCGAATGGTTTTGGAACCCCTACTATGCCACCCCGGGCCGCGGCATCAACTACAAGGTGGACCAGCATCCCGACTGGTGGGAGAACTATGTGACTTACACGCAGAACCAGCTCCGGGAAATCACCGGCACCCGGTATGGTCCCCTGGACATCCTCTGGCTGGACGGCGGCTGGATTTCCGGAGGGCAAGTGGGTCTATCCGAAATCCTTCCGGAAGCCCGACGGGTGAGTCCGGGGCTCCTGTGCGTGGACAGGACCATCGGAGGACCGGACGAGAACTATCAGACGCCGGAACAGACCATCCCTCCCCGGCAGCTGGACCATCCGTGGGAGACCTGCATGAGCCTCGGCAACGATTGGGGATGGACCCCGGACCCGCATTACAAGAGCGCGCGGCGCATAATCGGTGCCCTGGCAGAAATCACGGCAAAAGGGGGCAGCCTGGCCCTCGGCGTCGGCCCCACGCCGGAGGGACTCATCGAAGAGAAGGCCGCCCGGATCCTGCGGGAAATCGGAGGCTGGCTGAAGCGCTGCGGTGAAGCCATTTACAGCTCCCGGACCACGCCGCATTATAACGATGGAAACATTTGGTTCACAGCCTCAAAGGACGGGGTAACCTGCTATGCAGTCGTTACCCTGGCCGATGGGGATCCGCTCCCCGGGGAACTCTCCTGGACCGGGAATCTTCCGGCCGGGAAAGTCACGCTTCTCAATACCGGGAAACGCGTGAAAGCCACTGTCCGGGACGGAAAGGTGACCATCCGGCTTCCGAAGGGTCTGCCCGATGAGCCCCTCGCCCTGAAATTCCTGATCCGGCAGCCGTAAATTGGATTTTTTCCGGATTTTTTTTATCTTGTCAACCTAGTGAAAAATTTCAAATTATGAAAGGGAATCTTTTTAAGCGCCTGGGTGATATCTCCAAGATCGGAAACCGCGCAGCCTTTTCCGACATGGAGTACCAGATCAAGAAGCATAAGTACGGCTCCGATGCCTTTATGACCATCCTGGAAAACCGCTATTCCTGCCACGCTTTCAACCATTATCCCGTCTCCGCCTCCAAATTGGAAATGATCCTGGATGCCGGCCGGATGGCCCCTTCCGCCGGGAACAACCAGCCGACCCGCATCTGGGTCGTCAAGAGCGAAGAGGCGCTCGCCCGCCTGCATCAGGTGCATCATTGCTATGGAGCCCCGGTCGTCCTCATCGTCGGATGCCGGAACGAAGAAGCCTGGGTCCGCGAGTGCGACGGCGTGAATGCGGCGAAGACCGATGCCGCCATCGTCCTCACCCATCTCATGCTCACGGCCACGGACGTAGGACTGGCCAACATGTGGATCTGGGATTTCAACCCTTCCAAGATCCGGGAAGTGCTTCCGGAATGCCGTGAGCACGGGATCTATGCCTTGCTGGCCATCGGCCATCCGGCGGCCGGCGAAGGGAAGCCCACGGAGTTGCACGAAGTGCGGAAGCCGCTCGAGAAACTTGTTATCGAACTGTAATTCCTTGAAAAAGATCGAAGTAGTGGCGGCTCTTATCGTGAAGGAGGGCCGCGTCTTTGCCACGCAACGAGGCTATGGCCCCTGGAAAGACTGGTGGGAATTTCCGGGCGGAAAGATGGAGCCGGGCGAAGGCCGGGAAGAGGCCCTTCGCCGGGAAATCGCCGAAGAACTTTCCTGCGAGGTCGTCGTGGGTGACCTGCTGGACACCGTCGAGTGGGACTACCCCGATTTCCATCTCACGATGCACTGCTTCCTCTGCTCCCTGGACGGGGAGGCTCCTCATCTGAACGAACATGAAGCGGCCCGCTGGCTGTCCTCCGCCGAACTCGGATCCGTGCGCTGGCTTCCGGCCGACTACGGCCTGCTTCCCAAACTGGCGGAACGGTTATGAGAGTGGTCATCCAACGGGTCCTTCACGCCTCCGTATCCATTGGCGGAACGGAGACGGCCGCCATCGGACCGGGCATGCTGGTCCTCCTGGGCATCTGCGAGGAGGACGGAGACGAAGACATCGACTGGCTCGCGCGGAAAATCACCGCGCTCCGGATCTTTGACGACGAGGAGGGCGTCATGAACCGCAGCGTCTGCGAGGTCGATGGAAGCATTCTGGTAGTCAGCCAGTTCACGTTGATGGCCATGACCCGGAAAGGAAACCGGCCTTCCTATATCCGGGCCGCCCGGCCGGAAATCGCCATCCCCCTGTACGAGCGGTTCTGCCAGGCACTGGAGACGGCCCTCGGCAAGCGGGTGCCCACCGGTACTTTCGGCGCCGACATGCAGGTTTCCCTCCTGAATGACGGCCCCGTCACCATCTGTATCGATACGAAAAACAAAGAGTAGCTATCTCCTCAGGATCAAGCGGATGCCGCCGACGGCCAGGAGCGACTGGGCAGCCAGGTAAGTGAGCATGATGACAAACGGACGCTGGGCGAACGGAAGGACGCCGAAGGTGTCCATGGCGATCTGCATGTCGGAGAAGGTGAAAAGAAGCGCGCCGAAAAGAAGGATCCACCAGGTGGCCCGGGTGCCCCTCGGCATTCTCATAACACCCGCCAATGCGCTGAATATCAGCATCATGAGTCCGAATCCGTAGACCAGCATGGGCCAGAACATCTCTCCCTTGATGCCAATCAGTTTTACCAGGCCGAAGGTAAGGCCTCCGAGGATGACGACGGTAATGATCCACTGCCAGAACAGCAGGCCTTTCCACGACTGTCCGCCGAACAGGCACATATAGCAGACGTGCCCGAGTAGGAAGGCGACCATCCCTCCCGCAAAGAAAAGGAATCCGTCCGGAATGAGCAGAGTATCACCCGCAGCACCGAACAACTGGGCTGCGATGAGAAGCCCGACCGGACGAAGGTCATTCACATCCCGGCCCAGGAGATAGGCCAGCGTCGTCGCGGCCAGCAGCGGCAACAGGGCCGGTTTCACGGTTTCGGCGAGGACCGGCAGGCCGGCAGCCTTTCCGATCAGGTTCAAGGCACAGGCGATGACAAAGAAGATGCAGGGAATGCACCAGAGGGCGGACTTACGCATAACATCGGGGTTTTCTCGCCTGCAAGATAGCCATTCCCGGCGAGAAATCCAACGACTTATCCCCGAAGGGCACGCATGGCGTTCAAGACCGCGAGGACGGTCACGCCCACATCGGCGAAGACGGCCATCCAGAGTGTGGCCAGGCCGAAAGCCGCCAGGATAAGCACCAGGACCTTGATGCCGATGGCGAAAATCATGTTTTCGCGGGCGATGCCGAGGGTGCGGCGGGCGATGCGGACCGCCTCCGCCACCTTGGAAGGCTTGTCGTCCATGAGGACCACGTCGGCCGCTTCGATGGCAGCATCGGAGCCCAGGGCGCCCATGGCGACGCCCAGGTCGGCCCGGGCCAGGACCGGCGCATCGTT
>OMSM01000438.1 GCA_900313745.1 uncultured Lachnospiraceae bacterium | reverse complement strand
GTCCCGCAGTACTCCGCCGTGGGCAAGCTCTTCTCGCCTGTGATGCGGGAGCTTCCTGACGGGAGGCCGTCCACGCTTTTTGACGAGCTTATCATCGCGATGTCCGGCGTCCCCTCACGCATCAGCGAGGGAATGCTGGTGCTCTCCGGGGACGCTCTCCTGCTGTTCAATCCCTTGCAGATCGACGCGCCCGGAAGCGGCGCGGCATGCCTGTCCTTCAAGGCCGGCATCGACATCGGCAAGGATCACGGAGTTTTCCTTCGCGGCGCGGACGGAAACGTAAGCCGTTTCCTGCACAAGCAGACCCCGGAAACCCTCCGTGAAACAGGCGCCGCCAACGATCAGGACATGGTGGATCTGGACACCGGCGCGGTGCTCATGGCCTCCGATCTCTGCGAGGCGCTGTACCGGCTGGTGGAGAATGACTTCGACAGATTTGTCAACGAGAAGGCGCGGATCAGTTTTTACGGGGACTTCCTCTACCCGCTTGCGACGGATGCCACACTGGAACAGTTTTACCTGGAGAAGCCGGAGGGAGAATACACGCCCGAGCTGCACGAGTGCCGCGGGGCGATCTGGAACGCCATCTCCCGCTTCCCCTTCAAGCTGCTCAGCCTCTCTCCCGCCCGGTTCATCCACTTCGGGACGACGAGGGAGCTTGCGGCGTTTACCACGAAGGAGCTCGCGGATTACGAGTTCCTCGACTGGAAGCCGGACGTGCTCTCGGTGAATTCGTGCCCGAGCCAGGCGTCGCTTTACGCCTCCTATGTCGGGCACGGCGTGTCCATCGGCAAAAACTCGTACATTGAGCAGAGCTGCCTCCTGGGATCGACGGAAATCGGCGAAGACACGGTAATTTCCAATGTGAAGCTGCGCGGGGCTGCGGTGCCGCCGAATACCGCGATGCACGGGATTCCCGTAGGAACCGGCGCGGAGGCGCGGTCGGGCGGCGCCGCGGAAAGTGTAAGCTTCGGCGCAGCACAGGCAGATGATGATGCGGAAAACAGCAGCGGCGCGGCGGAAGGCTGCTTTGTCGTGCGCGTGTACGACATCAACGCCAATCCGAAGAACTCCTTTGAAAGCAGCAGTCCTTTTGTCGCCGGGCTCTCCCTTAAGGACTGGGCGGCAAAGGCCGGCGTCCCCGCGGAGAGCCTTTGGGCGGACGGCACCCCGCGCGACCTGTGGAACGCCAGGCTCTATCCGGTCTGCGCCTCCATGGAGGAGGCGGTGGACTGGGCGCTCCGGATCTGCGGCGCGGAGGCGAATGACGCGGGCGGGGGAAGTGCGGGCGCCGGGACGGTTGACGCTGGCGGAAGAAGCGCCGGACCGGAGGCGGGCGAAGCGGGAGCTAAATTCCCTGTGGATGACTACCTCAAACTTACGCGCCTCAGCCTGAAGGAGAGCTACGAGGCCGCGGACATGGGCCGGATTCTCCGCTGGCAGGAGGATCTGGAAAACCGAATCCTGAGCAGGAAATTCACCGACCAGCTCGCTGCCGGAGCATTCTATAAAGACGCCGCCGCGGTTTTCCGCGGCAGGCCGCTTTCTCCGGAGGTCTACCGCGCCATCCTGAGGGATGCCGCGGAGGCGGACGACCGGCTCAGCATCCGCATCACCTATGCCCTCGCCCGCTACATGAAGGCGCACTCGCTGGTGATCAGCGGGGACAGCTATGAGGTGCCGGAAGGGATGAGTTTTGGCCTGATCCGCGACCGGATCTATGACCACGTGACGTCAAAACTCCCGGACGCCCGGACGTTTTCCATCGCGAAGGACGAGGTGGACGTGGCGCTTCCGGTGCGCGTCAATCTCGCGGGCGGCTGGACCGACACGCCGCCCTACTGCATAGAGAACGGCGGTGTTGTGCTGAACGCGGCCATCACGCTCGGCGGCGTGAGGCCGGTCCGCGTGAGCGTGCGGAGGATTCCGGAGTACCGCGTGGAGTTCGAGAGCCAGGACATCGGCGCGAAAGGCGCCGCTACGACGCTGGACGAGATCCGCGACTGCCACAACCCCTATGATTCCTTCGCGCTGCACAAGGCAGCGCTCATCGCCTCCGGCATCGTGCCGCTGGAGGACAGGGATGCGGCTCCTGCGAAGGAGACGGCTTCGGCCGGGGAGACAGCGGCCGGCGCGGAAAAGGGAAAGAAAGAGACGCTTGAGGACATTCTCCGGAAACTCGGCGGGGGAATCTATCTCTCCACCCAGGTGCTGGGCATCCCGCGCGGCTCCGGGCTCGGCACGAGCTCGATCCTGGCCGGCGCGTGCATACGGGCGCTGACCGAGTTTTTCGGGCTCGGGTACAGCGACGACGAGATTTACGCCCAGGTGCTGGTCATGGAGCAGATCATGAGCACCGGCGGCGGCTGGCAGGACCAGGTCGGCGGGCTGACAGACGGCATCAAACTGATCACCTCCGCTCCGGGCATCGACCAGGCACTGAAGGTGGAGCACCTTGTGCTCCCGGAGACGATCGCGGATGCGCTCTCCAGGCGCTTCGCGCTGGTTTACACCGGGCAGCGGAGGCTCGCGAGGAATCTCCTGCGCGACGTGATGGGCAGCTACATCGGGGCAAGACCGGAATCGGTGAGCGCGCTCTCCGACATGAAATCGCTCGCGGTGCTCATGCGTTTTGCGCTGGAACAGGGGAATTTCGACGAATTCGTCTCGCTGCTCAACCGCCAGTGGGGGCTGTCGAAGCAGCTGGACGCAGGCTCCACGAATACCTGCATCGAGCAGATTTTTGCCTCGGTGGAGGATCTCATCTGCGGGCGCTTCATCGC
>OMSM01000442.1 GCA_900313745.1 uncultured Lachnospiraceae bacterium | reverse complement strand
ACTGGAGGCGAAGGAAGTTTTCCGGCTGGCGTAGGAGAAGAATAACGGAGACGAGAATGACATCCTCGCAGAATATGGCGGCAGAGGGCAAAGCGCCCTTTGTCGTCATGGTTAAGCCTGTAGGTTCCCGCTGCAACATGCGGTGCCGGTACTGCTACTATCTGGGCGCAGACAATGTAATGCCTGCGCCCTTTTCTAGTGCGCTTCCCGCGGCAGGGACTGGTGCGGCTTCCACGCCGTCATCCTCTGCACGGGTGATGTCCTATGCGCTTCTGGAGCGCTTTATTTCCGACTACGTTGCCTCCGTCCCGGGACCGGTGGTTTCCTTCACCTGGCACGGCGGGGAGCCGACGCTTGCTGGACTGGATTTCTACCGGGAGGCAGTGCGCCTGGAGAAGAAGTACCTTCCCGAGGGCTGGGAGTGCTGGAACAGCCTGCAGACGAACGGTCTTTTGCTCGATGACGAGTGGTGTGATTTTATCGCTGCGGAGCACTTCGACGTCGGGATCAGCATCGACGGCACCGAAGCGGTGCACGACGCCAACCGGCTGGACGTCGGAGGCACGGGCACCTGGGACAGGGTGATGGCCGCAGTGGGGCGTCTCAAAGCCCGCGGTGTCCTTCCGGATCTGCTTTGTACCGTGAATCACGCGTCCGCGGGAAATGGTGCCGCGGTATACCGGGCACTCCGGGATCTGGGCACCGGCTGGATTCAGTTCATCCCGATCGTGATCGAGGGGGAGAAGAGCGGCCTCTCCATCCCTCCCGGGGAATACGGGGAATTCCTTGTAGACGCCTTTGCGGAATGGTTTTATCATGATTTGGGACGAGGAGAGGTGCAGCTCTTCTCCGAGACCGCGATGATGCTGAACGGCAAAGAGGCGAGCCTCTGCTGGCTGCAGAAGAAGTGCGGGAAGGTCCTGGTCGTCGAGGCCGACGGCGGTGTCTACGCCTGCGACCACTTCGTCCGGCAGGACCACCTGATCGGGGCGCTGGGCACAGAGAAGGCTGCAGATGATCCGTCCGGTGAACACCGGCAGGAAACAGCGGAAGCCGGCAGCCTGCCGCTTCTGCGTACACTTGCCGATTCCGGTTTTCAGAGGGAATTCGGGGCGCGCAAGGAGACGGAACTCACCGGGCAGTGCAGGGAGTGTCCTTATCTGGAACTCTGCCACGGCGGGTGCATCAAGGACAGGACGGCGAAGTCCCTTAAGGGAGAGAGCGGCCACAATATTCTCTGTCCCGGCCTGTACCGCTATTTTGATTACGCGGTGCCGAGGCTGAGGCGGGCGATGGCGCTCTCGGCGGCAGGGAAGAAGCCGCAGGAGATCATGCAGATCTGCATCCGTGAGGAGCGTGAGAAGTACAGGAAGATCCAGCGCAACGATCCCTGTCCCTGCGGAAGCGGGAAGAAATACAAACAGTGCTGCATGAAGCGCGTGCCATAACCTCCGGGTGCGGGAATAACTGCGTAAATATGCGCAGTGCGCGCTGGTACGAAAACACAGCAGAGGAGACATTCAGAAATGTTCGGAAATAAGCCTGTTCGGGTGAAGGAAACCGCGATGAGTATCGCGATGGTATTTGTCGGGCTGTTCAGCCTGGTGACCTCGGTTCAGACATGGGGCATCGCCGTCTGCATAGCAGGAATCCTGCTGGGAATCTTCTGCCTTAAGAAGAACGGCTCCAGCACAGGTGCGATCTGCGGGACGGCGATGTGCGTGATCAGCCTCTGCATGTGCCTCATGTTCCTTACCACGGACTGGATGATGAGAAACGACCCGGCCTTCAAGGCCAGCATGGAGCAGCAGATCGAGGAGCAGTTCCACGTCGAGCTGGAGGACAAGGAAGGCACGGAGGCGGGTACTGCCGGAGAGAACAGCGGCAATTAACCGGTAATCCCGGTCCGGAGGGAGCTAAGAGCGGCAAATGAACCTCAGACAAGGCAATAAAACCGGCCTGTCCGGTAATTATCAGGCGACGATCGTCGCCTGTTTTCTTGGGTACATCGTCCAGGCAATCTGCAACAATTTCGTTCCGCTGCTGTTCGTCTTTATGGAGAACATCTACGGCATTTCCCTGGGCAAAATAACCTTCCTCACGACCTTCAATTTCGGCCTGCAGCTGGTAATCGACGCGGTGTCCGCTGGCTTCATCGACAGGATTGGCTACCGCGCGAGCATGATTCTCGCCCATGCGTTGAGCGCCGCGGGTTTAATCCTGCTCGCTGTCCTGCCTAATGTCATGGATCCGTTCACGGGAGTTTTTATCTGTGTGCTGATCTATGCCGTTGGCGGCGGACTGCTGGAGGTTCTGGTTTCCCCTATTGTGGAAGCCTGCCCGACGGACAACAAGGAGACCGCGATGAGCCTCCTGCATTCCTTCTACTGCTGGGGGCATGTAGGCGTCGTGCTGATCACCACCCTGTTCTTCCATTTTATCGGCATCCGGCACTGGCAGGTTCTCTCTGTTCTCTGGGCGATTGTTCCGCTCGCGAATCTCTTCCTGTTTGCGAAAGTTCCGATCAATACCCTCATTGAGGAGGGGGAGACCGGGTTAAAACTCGCGGAACTGGCGAAATTCCGTCTCTTCTGGGTGCTGATGCTGATGATGGTCTGCGCCGGGGCCAGCGAGCAGGCGGTGAGCCAGTGGGCAAGCGCATACGCGGAGGAGGGACTCCATGTCTCCAAGACCATAGGAGATCTCGCGGGACCGATGTTTTTCGCCGTGATGATGGGATCTTCCAGGGCGATTTTCGGCAAATTCGGGGAGAGGATGAACCTGGAACGGTTCATGACCTTCAGTGCGGTACTGTGTTTTGCCAGCTATCTTGTCATCGTGTTTGTCCCAAGCCCGGTGATCGGGCTCATCGGCTGCGGGATTGCCGGTTTCTCGGTGGGCATCTTCTGGCCGGGGACCTTCAGCATGGCGTCCGCCGGGATAAAGGGCGGCGGCACGCTGATGTTCGCAATGTTTGCTCTGGGCGGGGACATCGGATGCTCACTTGGGCCTACGGTGGTGGGGACAGTGGCTTCCATGACCGGGGATAACCTGAAGATGGGCATACTTGCCGCGATCGTGTTCCCGGTGCTGATGTTCGCGGGAATTCGATGGAGAAGGCAGGCACTGAGCAGGAATTAAAGAACCCCGGCCGGCGGCATGCTGGTCGAGGTTTATGAATTAGTTTACTAAGACCTGCCGGCCGCCGCGGGTTCTGCGGGGTATTCATGTGGTTGGACCCAGACCCGGGCGATGCCGCGGACGGCACTCCTCCCCGGAACCGGCAGATGACAGGGTCATTGTATCGCCGATGAAGTGCGGCGGCAAGATAGATCCGGCGAGGACAGATGATGGATTACCAAAGTGTTGAGATGAGCATTATCGAACGCCGTGAACAGATCGAGGACAGCCTGCGGCGCAGATACAAGAAGGATCTTTTCGGGAGATTCACCAGGGCTGTGGTGGAGTTTTCGCTGGTTGAGCCGAACGACCATATCGCGGTGTGTATTTCCGGCGGCAAGGATTCCATGTGCATGGCCAAGCTTTTCCAGGAACTGAAGCGGCACAACAAGTTTCCGTACGAGCTGTCCTTTCTTGTGATGGATCCCGGGTATACCGAGAAAAACCGCCGGATGATAGAGAGCAACGCCGAGCTTCTGGGCATTCCGATCACAGTATTCGAGACGCCGATTTTCAACTCGGTCTACAATATCGAGAAATCGCCCTGTTACCTCTGTGCAAGGATGAGGAGAGGGTATCTTTACAAGAAGGCGAAGGAGCTCGGATGCAACAAGATTGCGTTAGGACACCACTTTGACGACGTGATCGAGACGATTTTCATGGGAATGCTCTACAGCGGGCAGTTCCAGGGTATGATGCCGAAGCTTCGCAGCCGGAACTACGAGGGAATGGAGCTGATCCGGCCCATGTATTACGTGCGGGAGAAGGATGTCGAGCGCTGGCGTGACTCCAACGGGCTGACCTTTCTTCGCTGTGCATGCAGGTTTACGGAGGAGACGCAGAGCAGGGCGACCGGGGACACCGAGTCCAAGCGCCTCGAGGTGAAGCGGCTCATCGCAGAGATGAAGAAGACAAATCCCTATATCGAATCTAATCTCTTCCGGGCGATGGAGAAGGTGCCGATCACCAAGGTCCTCAGCTATACGGATGCGGAAGGGAAGCTGCACAGCTTTCTGGAGGAGTATTAGTATTAAGAGTCATGGACGGCGTTGAGGCCGGCGTATTATGATAAAAATATAATAATCAGCGGTCGGACAAGGCTTTAAGGCTGATGCCGGGAAAGGAGAGAAATGTTCAGGATCGATTATGCAAAACTTAACCTGGAGCAGGTGAGGTCCGCAGTGCTTAATGGAGGCGGACCGGTCTCGGCTGGAGAGCTTTCGGAGCGGATGGTTTCGCGGAAAATCGCCCTCAGGCTCGACGACGAGGGAGTCACACCCCCTGCGCTTGAGTACAGTTTTCCGGGCAAAGACAGACTTGTGCTTTCGGAGAACGGCGGTGAGCCGGTTGAATGCTCCTATGGCGCACTGGTATTAAACCGCTGCGTCCTGTTCGCCCACATGGTGCCGAACACTCTCCGGGGGTATACCGTGGTGCTCGATACAGCCACCGGAAGGGCAGCAGTGGAGGAAATGTGGTTTATCGATTACGAGGGGACGGACGTCGAAAAACTT
>OMSM01000444.1 GCA_900313745.1 uncultured Lachnospiraceae bacterium | reverse complement strand
GAGGTGGTCGTCGCCACGAAATTCCTTCCCCGGACGCCGGCGGAGATCGAGAGCGGCGTAAACGGACAGCAGCACATCGAAAACATGATCAATACAAGCCTCAGGAATCTCGGCATGGATTACGTGGATCTCTACATCTATCACATGTGGGACTACAAGACGCCGCTTGAGGAGATCATGGACGGCCTGAACCGCGTCGTTAAGGCCGGCAAAGCCAGATACATCGGCATCTCCAACTGCTTCGCCTGGCAGATCGCCAAGGCAAACGCTCTCGCGGAGAAGGAAGGCTGGGCGAAATTCGTCTCCATCCAGGGCCATTACAACCTGATCTTCCGCGAGGAGGAGCGGGAGATGGTGCCTTACTGCCGGGAGGAGAACATCGCGCTTACACCCTACAGCGCCCTGGCCTCCGGACGGCTTTCCAGGAAACCGGGCGAGGGCAGCACGAAGCGCGCCGAGGAGGACAGCTTCGCGAAATTCAAGTATGACGCTACGGCGGAGCAGGACAATGTGATCATCGGCCGTGTCGCGGAGCTAGCGGAGAAGCACGGGGTTTCCATGACAGAGATTTCACTGGCATGGCTCCTGGCCAAGGTCACGG
Organism: uncultured Lachnospiraceae bacterium; assembly: GCA_900313745.1. Classification (GTDB taxonomy): domain Bacteria; phylum Bacillota; class Clostridia; order Lachnospirales; family Lachnospiraceae; genus CAG-791. The sequence goes on along the minus strand of OMSM01000444.1, from coordinate 2,747 downwards.
CACCTGTGGTCGGCGCGACAAAACTTCACCACATCGAAGGCGCTGTGAAGGCCGTGGATCTTGAACTGGCACCGGAAGAATTCCTTTATCTCGAGGAGCCCTATGTACCTCATCCGCTGGCCGGCGTCATGGCACAGAACAGGCCCGCCGCAGCGAAATAACGCACATGCAGGACAAGCCGCCGCGGCGAAACGGTACGAATGGAACTAAGGCCCGCCGCGGCGGAATAACACATGAAGATATAATCAGGAGGACTTAAATGATCTACAGAGACTTTCAGGGAATGAAGCTTTCCGCGCTGGGCTTCGGTGCCATGCGGCTTCCCGTCATCGACGGGGATGATTCCCGCATCGACGAAGCCGCCGCGGCAGAGATGGTCGAGACTGCCATGGCCGGAGGCATCAACTATTACGACACTGCCTGGGGATACCATGACGGGAATTCCGAGCTCGTGCTCGGCCGTGCCCTGAAGAAATATCCCCGCGACAGCTTCTGCCTTGCCACCAAGTTTCCGGGATACGACGCCGCGAACTGGGGCAGGGTAAAGGAGATCTTCGAAAGCCAGCTGGAGAAGCTGCAGGTTGAGTATTTCGACTTCTATCTCTTCCACAATGTCTGCGAGATGAATATCGACGCCTACCTGGACGACGGGAAGTACGGCATTTACAGCTATCTCATCGGGCAGAAACGGGCCGGCCGCATCCGCCATCTCGGCTTCTCCTGCCACGGCAGCCTCGAGGTGCTCACCCGCTTCCTCGAGAAATATGGCAGGGATATGGAGTTTTGCCAGCTGCAGCTCAACTATCTCGACTGGACCTTCCAGAACGGTAAGGAGAAGGTCGCGCTCCTCGAGAAGTGGAACATCCCTGTCTGGGTCATGGAGCCCCTTCGCGGCGGGAAGCTCGCAAAACTCGCCCCGGAGTACGAGGCAGAGTTAAAGAACCTCCGCCCGGACGAGGAGATCCCGGCCTGGGCCTTCCGGTTCCTGCAGAGCATCCCGAATGTGACCATGATCCTCTCCGGCATGTCCACCAGGGAGCAGATGGAGAAGAACCTCGCGACTTTCGCGGAGGACAGGAAGCTCAATGACGAGGAAAGGAAAGCACTGGAAAGCATCGTGAACCGCATGCTCTCCGTCGGCACCGTCCCCTGCACTGCCTGCCACTACTGCGTAAGTCACTGTCCCCGCGGCCTTGACATTCCCGGACTGATCGCCCTTTACAACGAACATGCCTTTACCGGCGGCGGTTTCATCGCCCCCATGGCGCTCGCCGCGATGCCCGACGACAGGAAGCCCCAGGCATGTCTCCACTGCCGCAGCTGCGAGCAGGTATGTCCCCAGCAGATCAAAATCTCCGAGGTCATGACCGACTTCGCTGCAAAACTCGGCTGATCCGGCATACGGAAGATGTGAAGAGAACGCAGGGATAACGGAACTTCAAAGATTTGCGGAAGTTTTGTCCGCAAAGAGAGAAGGAATATAATGAAAACAGCAGTCGTATACTATTCACTCAGCGGCAACGTCCGCTATGCCGCGGAGAAGGCAGCGGAAGCGCTTGGAGCGGACCTGATCCCGCTTTCTCCGGTAAAGGCCTATCCTGATTCCGGATTCCGGAAATTCTTCTGGGGCGGCAAGGCCGCAACCATGAGGGAGACGCCGGACCTGGAAACGTACAGCTTCACCAGCTCCGGTTATGACACCGTCGTCCTGTGCTCACCTGTGTGGGCCGGGACGTTCACGCCTCCGCTCCGGACATTCCTTAAGGAGAACGACCTGACGGGGAAAAAGATCGCCGTCATCGCCTGCAGCAGCGGCGGCAGTGCAGAGAAGTGCATTGAGCAGCTGCGCAGGGCAGCGAAGGCGGAGAGCCTTGTATCTTCGCTCAGCCTTGTGGATCCGAAGGACAGGCCGTCGGAGGAAAACGAGCGGAGAATAAAGGAGTTTGCGGATAAACTGAAGAGTTGAAAGGGAATCCTGAGTTTTACCCGGCGGTTTCTTCTCCGGGTTCCGCCTCATCAGACTCCGCCTCAACGGATTCCACCACTTCCTGGTTGAACTCCGTTTCCAGATCGCCCGCGGTGTCGAACGCCTTTTCAAGCAGGTCGCCGGCGGCCATAAGGAGCGGGGTGAGATTGACCTTTGCCTTCTCTGAATCCTCGGTGCTGTATTCCGTGGCGGTTTCAAGGATTGCCCGGACCTCGTCCAGGGTAACCATAATGCTCTGCAATGTTTTGTATGTTGTTTCTACTGACATATAAATAGCCTCCTGGGCCGTGAAATTGAACAGCTGTACAGGGACACTGTCTCACAAGGCGGGCGGATTGGCAAGGAATAATTGATTAAAAACAAGAACAGCGCGCATGACTACGCGCTGTTCTTTCAACTCAGTCGGGGAGTCCCACAGCTCTTTAGGCTCGGTCTCATAGACATTGACGGAAGCTCCGTCAAGCCTGCCGTTGAGAAGAGCTGGTGGGAGGCAATTAGACAGGCTATGAAAAACATAAGGCAATTCGGCATAATCCTCACAGTAACCTGCATAGGGGAAATCCTCAGATATTTCATCCCTCTGCCTGTACCGGCAAGCATATACGGCCTTCTCCTGATGCTCTTCCTTCTTGTGACAGGGATTGTCCGGGTCGACAAGGTGAAGGAAGCCGGCGGGTTTCTCATCGAAATCATGCCGATGATGTTCATTCCCGCTGCAGTGGGGCTCATGGCCTCCTGGGAGCTCTTAAGGCCTGTGCTG
>OMSM01000520.1 GCA_900313745.1 uncultured Lachnospiraceae bacterium | reverse complement strand
CTGGTCATCGAGAAGCAGGGCTTCGGCGGCCAGATCACCCACTCCCCCAAGGTGGAAAACTACCCCGGCACGATGCAGATGAGCGGCAACGAATTTGCCGACCGCATGCTGGAGCAGATCCTGGCCCAGGGCGCGGAGATCGAGTTTGAGACGGTGACCGGCGTCGAGGACCTGGGCGACCGGAAGGTGGTCGTCACCGAGGAGGGCGACGAGTTCGAGGCCGGCGCGGTGGTTATCGCGGTGGGCGTGAAGCACCGGATGCTGGGGCTTCCCGGCGAGGAGGAGCTCGTCGGCGAGGGCATTTCCTTCTGCGCGGTGTGCGACGGGGATTTCTATACCGGCCGCGAGGTCATCATGGTCGGCGGCGGCAACTCCGCCCTGCAGGAGGCGATCCTGCTCTCCGACAAGTGCGCGAAGGTGACCATCGTCCAGGACATGCCGTTTCTCACGGGCGAGAAGAAGCTCCAGGAGATCCTGGAGAAGCGGGACAACGTGACGGTTTACGTGAACCAGAAGGTGGCGGAGATTCTCCAGGAGGACGGCGGTTTCAAAGGAATCCGCGCGGTGGACACGAAGAGCGGGGAGGAAAAGCTCCTCACCGCGGACGGCATGTTCGTCGCGATCGGCCTCATCCCCGAGAACGAGGCGTTCAAGGAGCTCGCGGACCTGAACGACTACGGCTACTTCGACGCCGACGAGCAGTGTCTCACAAGGACGCCGGGCGTATACGTCGCCGGCGACTGCAGGAGGAAATTCATCAGGCAGGTGACCACGGCAGCTGCCGACGGCGCGGTGGCCGCGCTGGCGGCGTGCAGGTACCTGAACGAGTTATAAATATGCGTATGAAACTATATTCAGGAATTCTTATATTGATAGGGGGTCATACCCGTTACGGTCTTAAATTGCCGGTAAAAGTAGGACGAGTTTGCAAAACCCACTTTGTCCGATATTTCTTTTACGGTAAAATCGGTGTTCCTAAGATAATACTTTGCCATGTCAATCCGCGCGTTAAGAATATAGGAAACCAGCGTCACGCCGAATTTGCGGTGGAACAGACTCGAGAAATATTCCGGATTCAGATGAAAATAGTCGGCGATTGTAGCGCGTGACAGGTCAACATCGCCCAGATGCTCCTGTATGTAGTCCTGCACTTCTTTTGTGAAGCAGCTGCATTGATCGCCCGCGGATGTGTACGGCTTCTGATAGGCCGGCTGTCTTCCCGAATCCGGGCCGTCTGCCGCCGGCCGGGGATTGCCTTGCCCGTCCGATGCCGTCGCGGAATCACCCATTCTTCTGTGAATGACGTGAACTCTGGAAATCGCCTTTTTCATTTCACGTTCCAGTTCGCCTGTATTCACCGGCTTTAAAAGATACCCGGTACAGTTAAGCTCGATCGCTTTTCTCGCGTAGTCAAAGCGCTGATGGCTGGTGAGTATCACGGTGACGATGTGATACCCTTCCTCCTGAAGCCAGCGGACGAAATCCAGCCCGCTCTCCTGCGGCATTTCAATGTCGGCAATCAGTATATCGACCTGCTCTCTTTTAACCAGGGCTCTTGCCTGTTTTGCGCTGTATGCGCAAAACACCTCATCAAAATGGATATCACACTTTGCGAGATTATGCTGGACATTCCTCACGATGAAGTATTCATCATCCAAAATCAGCAGATTCATAGCGGACCTTTCAGCTCAGTGTCATACCATGATGCTTCGTTATTCGAGACTTTCCTGAACGGCATATCAATCGAGACGATAAGACCGCCCTGCTCGGCGTTTGTAAAGGACAGCACCGCGCTCTCCCCGTATATGATCCGGAGCCTCATCGCGGTATTATAAATACCGATTCCATGGCCGCCTCTTTCCGGCGTCGGATATTCGGTAATGTGATTGAAACGTTCGAGCAGCTCTGCGGACAATCCCGGACCGGAATCGAAGTGTTCAAGGTGGAGACGCGGTTCGTCGTCACGCTCATAATAGTAGCCGCTTACGCGGATTGTAAACGGCTCCCCCATAACAAGTCCGTTTTTTACCGAGTTTTCCGAAAGCGAAATCAGGATCAGCGGAAATACGGAAGCTTCGTAAATTGCGGGCTCAATCGCTATCTCATAATCGAGACATCTGGGGAACCGGTAGGTGGTCAGACGCAGATAATTCTTAAGGCTCCCGATCTCCTCGTACAGCATTACCTCGTCGGCATCGGTCAGGGCATAACGGAGGTGATGAGAGAGCGTCGCCACGAGGTCGGCTGCTTCCGGGGAATCCGGATCTTCAATAGAGTACATCAGGACGGTATTGAGGCAGTTTACCAGGAAATGCGGGGCAATCTGCGTGCGGAGATGCTTCAGCTGAAAGTCCCGCTTCACCAGCTCCTCCTCATATACACGGATTCTCAGGTGCTCAATTTCCCCGATCAGCGTATTGTAGACCTCTACAATACTCTTTACCTCCTCAAAGTTCGTCGGAGATTCAATGTGAACGTCGTACTGTCCTTCTGAAATCGACTGTATCGCCGGCGTCAGGATTGTCTGAGGCAGTTTCAGTGTACTGTTCATGAATCGATACATCGAAAACAACAGAATGATAAGAAGAATGAAGAAAAGCAGAATGAGTACATGGAACGACGCAAAGCTTGAGAGAAATTCCGTCTGCAGCACGAACAGAATAAGCTCGCCATCCAGGAAGCTGAGGGGGATTGCGATGCGGTAATAGGTTTCTCCGTTGTACCTTATGGCATTTCCATTGTTGGTGACGATTCCCTCTGCAGTTTTCAGGATATCGGAAACGCCGTAATAGCGGTTATCCTCATGGCTCAGAAAGACCATGATCACGTTTTCAACCGGAAAACCATATCCCGCGAGTAACTGATCCATTCCGGAGAATGCTCCGATATATACATCATTGTTGACCTTTACTATCCTGACAAGGTAATCCTGTCCGTTGCTGCTCATGAAGAACCATTTCTGTATATTCAGCTGGTCCAGAGTGTTTTCACGGCTGCACTTATGGAACATCTCCCGTATTTCCTCGTGAAACAGCTCATAATGGTAATTGGCGACATTGATGTGGCTGCTCAGGAAAATATCTTTGTCCGCAAGGTAGACAAAATTGGTACCGATAATAGGGGAAGAGGTCTGATAATTCTCCAGCATCTTTCTCACTCTTGCTGAATAGTAGTATTCTTCTGATTCAATTTCAGTCGAGTTCAGGAGCCAGATATCGGAACTCCCCAGACTGCTTTCCTGAATAAGGGATATATTGCGGTTCAGCGACTGAGTTACGGCATTATTTGTGATCTCCGCGAAGATCCTGATATTGCGCATGGCATATTGCTGCATGTTCCGGATGATCGCTGATCCGAGGACGGTGAATATCAGTAAAAAGAGAATCGCAACAACGGAGAAGCGCTGAAGAAAATAGCCCTGCATGGATTTGCTTCGAGGCGGTTTATTCTTTGTCCTGGCCATACTGTCTGATTTCCCCATCAATCCGTCGTAAATACTTTCTTATTTAAAATGATCGCAGGAGTGCCATCCTGTAAATAACTTTTCTTCTATTCGTCACAAATCTTCAGATTTACCAAATGAATTTTCATGTGGCATCCGCTTTTGCACAGGTATATTTATCTTAGCAGATAAATAATGTGGCCGCCAAAAGTGTGTTTTGACAGTCCGAGGGGCGATTTACGGTGCCCGACCGCATGTTGCAGTCCGGAGTGAACCGTAATTTGACAGGAACTTGAGGCGGCCGGGGAACGGCCGTAACGGAATATCCGCAGAACGGCATGAGAGGGGATCATGGGCACTCATTACGCAAAACTTTACGCTGACAGGCATTATGTGCGTTCCGTACCTGTCGATGACCGACTTTACAGCGCCTTTATGGAGCATCTTGGGAGTGTGATTTACGGCGGGATTTATAACCCCGGGCATCCTGCAGCGAACAAGGATGGCTTCCGGGAAGACGTGATCAGGCTCGTGAAGGAACTGGGGATTACATCCATCCGCTATCCCGGCGGCAATTTTGTCTGCTCCTACAACTGGGAAGACGGCGTGGGGCCCAAAGAAAAACGTCCCGTCCGGGTAAACCACGCGTGGTCAATGCCGGAAACAAATGAAGTAGGACCTGCGGAATTCGAGCTTTGGACGAAGGCCATCGGCAGCGACATCATGATGGCGGTCAATTTGAGCTCCCGCGGTCCCATGGATGCTGCGAATTTCCTCGAGTACTGCAATTATCCGGGAGGAACCAGCTACAGCGACCTGAGAAAAGAGCACGGCCATCCGGAACCTTACGGGATCAGGACCTGGTGCCTCGGCAACGAGGTGGACGGACCGTGGAACATGTGCCAGAAGGAAGCTCATGCGTACGGCCTCGATGCCAGAGAGGCGGCAAAGGCCATGCGCCGCATCGATCAGGATGTGGAGCTCGTGGCCGTGGGAAGCTCCGGGACGCAGCTTGCCACCTACCTTGACTGGGACAGGGAAGTCCTCGAACAATGCTATGACCAGGTGGATATGATCTCCTTACACCGCTATCTCGGCATGATGGAAATTGAGGGGAAGGGGACCTTCGACCTTAATGATGCCGGTGATTATCTTGAACTGTCGGCGCGGTTTGACAGAAACATAGAGGACGTTATTGCTGTCTGCGACTATGTCAAGGGCCGCAAGCAGAGCGCAAAGACGATGTATATCTCGCTCGATGAGTACAATGCGGTCGAGGAGGATGTTTTTGTCAATCAGCATGAAGGAAATTCAATGCGGACCTGCCTGCTCTTCGGGCTGGCGATGATTACCCTCATCCGCCGTTCCGACAGGATTAAGGTCGGCTGCCAGTCGATTCTCATCGGCGACGGCGGAGGGGGGCTTGTCTGCTGCGGGGAGACAGGAGATGCGTGGGTAAACGGCTCTTACTACATCTTCAGGGACTGCTCCCGGTATGGCCGCGGCAGGGTGATCGATCTGTCTGCGGATACGGATCACTATGACACAAAGAGCTTCAGCAATGCGGCACCGGTGCTGTCCGCCGCGGTCTATCACGAGGAGAGCGGCGAGATTGACATTTTCGTGGTAAATAAAACGGACGAGGATATCTGTTTTGACGCCGGTTTCGGAAGTTTTGGCGAACTGGAACTGATAGAACATACGGTTCTTACATCGCCTTCGCTTACAGACCGCAACAGTATGGAAAGACCGGATGTGATCAAACCGCAGACGGCGGACGGAACACTGGCGGCCGGATGCACGGTCACAGCTGTTCTCAGACCTTATTCATGGAACGTGATACGGGTAAAGCAATCTTAATCATTGCCTCAGCGCGCAGGGCGATGATAAGGAATAAAACATTCACAAAGGAGGAAAGCATGAAGAAAAAATTATTGGGGCTTGTACTGAGCGCTGCCATGGCAGTCTCTTTGCTCGCGGGCTGCGCATCTTCCGGCACTGCCGCTGCGACGGCGGAAACCTCGACTGAAGCGGAAACCGCAGCAGAGGCGAGTGATGAGGAAGCGGCTAAGGCATCGGAGGTTGAACTTGATGCCTATGATCAGGCAATCGCCGAAAGAAAAGCACAGGTTGAGGAAACCGGGGTTTATCCCAAGGTTGTGTTTTCTTTCTATGACTGGACCGGAACACCTGTCGGCACACAGCGGATTCAGGACGCCATGAACGAAATCCTTCGTGAGCGCCTTGGCCTGGAAGTTGAGCTGATGATTCTTGACTCCGCGGCATATTCCCAGGATGTACGTCTGATGCTCTCATCAGGAGAACAGGTAGACTGGATTAATTCCTGCTCGCTTGGTTATTCCACTGTTGTGAACAACGGATATTGCTACGACCTGGAAGAAGATGACCTGATCCAGAAATACGGGCCCGGCATCCTTCAGACCCTGGATCCGTCCTATATCCAGGCGTGCCGCGTCAACGGAACGCTTTACGGCCTGCCTCAGATGCGTGACATGGCGATGACGGTTGTCATGTGTGTCGCAAAGGAATACCTGGACGGCATCGGGTACGAGTATGAGGAAGATCCTTCCGAACAGGTTGTGAAGGACACGACATGGGAAGAAATCGACGATCTCTTCGCGCAGCTGCATGAGGCATATCCGGACAAGTATGTATTTGCCGCAGGCAAGAACCTCATCAACCAGGGCAGTATTGCTGACGGCGTCGGCGGTGACTATTTCGGCGTACTGACGGATCCCGTGAACAGCCTGACAGTCGAGAATCTTTACACCAGCGATCTCTTTAAGCAAAAATGCCAGATGGTTTATAACTGGAACCAGCTGGGCTATATTTCCAAGGATGCCTTAAACGACGATACTTCCTATGCTTCCAAGTTCCGTTCCGGGAACTATATGTCTCTCATGTGCCAGGGCAAGCCCGGTTACAAGGCTCAGATCTCTGCGGAATGCGGAATGGAAATGGTCGTATTCGAGATGAAGGACGAGTGGATCATGAAGTCGAATGCTGTTACGGGCATCCTCTGGAACATGAACCAGAACTGCGAGGATCCGGTTGCGGCAATGCAGCTCATGAACGAGCTCTTCGTCGATCCTGAACTTTCCAACCTCATTATCTGGGGTCAGGAAGGCACGGATTATGTGTTCACGGAAGACGGTCACATTACATTCCCCGAGGGCGTTTCCAGTGAGAACGCCGAGTATTATCACACCATGAACTGGATGCTTCCGAACCAGTTTATTGCCCACATCTGGGAAGGCGATAACCTTGATCTCTGGGAGCGCATGAAAGTGTTCAACAGTGAGGCTCCGAAGTCCAAGGCGCTCGGATTTATGTTTGACAACTCCGAGTATGCAGCGGAGTTTACGGCGATCTCCAACGTGTACGACGAACTCGCACCTCAGGTGCTTCTTGGCTTCGTAGAACCCGAAGCAGGTATTGCCGAGCTCGAGGAGAAGATGGAGTCTGCAGGACTCCTGGATTACATCGCGGCGAAGCAGGCAGCCCTGGACGAGTGGGCAAAAGCCAACGGCGTGGAGTAATAAGATCTATAAGTATTAAAATCCGGGAGGGGGCCGTGTCCCCCTCCCGTCTGTAAATGGCCAGCGAGGTATAAATATGAAATCCTCCGCAAATTCGTTCTCCAAGGGGAAGGTCAGGTTTCGGAAATACCTGCCGGTATATCTGATGATCCTGCCGGGCGTAATCTATCTCTTTATCAATAACTACATGCCGCTTCCTGGCCTGGTTCTCGCGTTTAAGAGCTATAATGCCAAAAAAGGCATCTATAAATCGGCCTGGGTCGGCCTTAAGAATTTCAAATATCTTTTTGCGACGAAAGACGCGTTTGTGATTACCAGGAACACGCTTTTATATAACCTGGCATTCATCATAGTAAATACTGTTCTCGCAATTGCGGTGGCAATCATCCTGTCAGAGCTTACGGGGAAGGCCAAGAATTTCTATCAGTCGGCGATTCTTCTTCCGTACATGATCTCCATGGTTATCGTAAGCTATCTGGTATTTGCCTTTCTCTCTGCCGAGAACGGTTTCTTTAACCGGACCATTCTGCGGCTTATGGGCAAGGAGGCCATATTCTGGTACCAGGAGAAGAAATACTGGCCATATATCATTATTTTTGTAAACAGCTGGAAGGTAATCGGCTACAACTGCATTATCTATCTTTCCACGATTCTGGGAATTGACCGGAATTACTACGAGGCCGCCGCCATAGACGGGGCGGGAAAGATGAAGCAGATTACCAGTATTACGCTTCCGCTCCTTAAACCGACCGTCGTCATGATGACATTCCTCGCCATTGGGCGGATATTCTATTCGGATTTCAGCCTGTTCTATCAGGTGCCGATGAACTCGGGTCCGCTGTTCCCTGTTACGAATACCATTGATACCTACGTCTACAGGGGACTGCTGGAGCTCGGCGATATAGCTCTATCTGCGGCAGCCGGATTTTATCAGTCTGTTGTTGGATTTGTCCTGGTCGTTATTTCCAACCTTCTTCTCCGGAAACTTGATCCGGAGAACGCCCTGTTCTGAGCTGCTTTCGTAAGGAAGCCGGCCGAATCAGAAGATGCGTCAGCAGTTTTTGATGAGGTTTTTCGAGAGGCAGTCCGCTGCCGCGAGAAAACCAGCTGATCTGTTCAAAGTAAGTTTTTAAAAGAGTCGGGGGGGAATATTCATGCGTACCCGTGAAGACCGTATTTTCCAGACGATAGGCCATATCGTAATGATCATTTTGTCGCTTTTTGCGCTCCTCCCGATGATTCTTCTCTTCATGTCCTCAATCACGGATGACGGCGCACTGGTTCGAAACGGATACTCATTCTTCCCGGAGAAGTTTTCCCTGTACGCATATGAGTATGTGTTCAAGACCGGAAACGCCGTCCCGCACGCGTATTACATCTCGGTGGTACTCACCGTCGTCGGGGTTACGCTCGCGCTGGTTGTAACGACATTAATTGCCTATGGCCTTTCAAGACCCGGCCTTCCCGGGCGCGGACTGATTACATTTTACGTGTTTTTCACCATGCTGTTTAACGGCGGACTGGTTCCCACCTACATCAATTACACGAATGTCTTCCAGATCAAAAACTCCTTTGCCGCCATACTTATCCCCGGCCTGGTAACGAACGGGTTTTATATCATGCTCATGAAGAGCTACTTCACCGCATCCGTCCCGGACGAGATCCTTGAGGCCGCGAAAATTGACGGGGCAGGGGAGTGGCAGACACTCTTAAGGATCGCTCTTCCGCTGGCCAAGCCGATCGTTACGACCATCGGACTCTTTGCCGGGATCGGTTACTGGAATGACTGGCAGAACGGGTATATTTACCTTACCAAGCGGACCGACCTGTACTCCATTCAGAATCTTCTGAACCGGATGATCCAGAATATCCAATATCTCTCGCAGAATACGAAGCTCGCCAACGCGGACGTTGGGCTTTCCGCGATTCCTACGGTCTCGATCCGGATGTCGATGGCGGTCCTGGGCATTCTTCCGATTGTGATAATATATCCGTTTATACAGAAAAACTTTATCAAGGGAATCACGCTGGGCGGAGTAAAAGGGTGATCTGCCGGAACATCAGGGCGAAGTAGGAGAAACTGGAGTACCCCACCTCGGAAGCGATCGTGCTGACCGTCAGGGCGGCGTTATTCCTGCCCATCCTCCGGATGCTTCTTTTTCCGCACGATTCCGGCGATTAATCCGAACAGCAAGATAAAAGGCATAAACATCATGGCGAACTCAAAGGACACGAAGAAGACAGCCGCCATTACGGCGCCAATCAGAATAATTCCTGCGATAAACGCAAGCCATTCCCATGGTTTCATCTCGTTCTTCCTCTCCGGCGCCGCCTGATTCCGCGGGAAGCGCAGAGCGGCGCCCGATAATCAAATTGATGGTCTAAAAGATAGTATATCATCTGTCGGCACCGGTTCCTGCGTATGCAGTCATTCCGACCGCCGATTATGACTAGCCAGGGCCGCCTGCGGCGGCCGAAACGGAGGCCAGGAGCAATTCCGGGCGCCGGGAATGGCAAGCAAGGGCCGCCGCAGGCGGCTCAGCTCAGCGGAAGCTCCTCTGATCGTAGCGCCGGAGCACAACATCGCAGGTACGCTGGTACCAGGAGAGCATGGCCTCCTTCAGCCGCACCAGGGCTTCGCGTTGTTCCGCGGTGAGAACGTCGTATGATTTCGCGCCGGGGGTGCCGCCCAGCAGGTTAATACGCTCGCCGGGATCCGTGCGCAGGTCGTAGAATTCGTCCCGCCCGGAGAGTCGTTTCACATATTTGAATTCCTTATCGCGGACCATCGTGCCCTTCTCGTGGGCAAGATGGTCTTTCTGCACGACCATGCGGGCGCGGTATTCCGCCCCGACGGGCGGGCCGTCGGGACCGCTCACGTGGTACTCGTCGCACTGAAGCTCCTCCGCAAGACGTCCGCCTTCGGCGAAGACATACTGTCTTTCTGGCGATGTCGGGAGAGCACCGGGATCCTGGCTGTCCCGCGCGGCCAGGAGAGCATCTGAATCGCGCCCGTTCATTGCCGGGAGGCTGCCGGAATCCTGCCCGTTCGCTGCCGGCAGGTCGTTGGCGTGCTGCTCGATATAAGGCCGGAGACTTCTCCCGAAGTGGTCATGGTCCGGAGTGACGCCGGCATAGTCCAGTACCGTAGGGTAGAGATCGATATTCTGAACCAGGGGGTCAAGGATACACGTAGTTCCCGGCTGTCCTTCCGCACCGCAGCTGCCTTTACCCGTAGTCCAGGCCGCAGCTGCGGCGTTCTTCGGAGGCTTCACGATGAACGGCACTCGCAGAAGGCTGTCGTCGAAGCAGTTCTGGGCCTTTTCCGGCAGGTCATAGTCCCCGGTCCAGTCTCCGTGGTCGGAGAGGATGAAGATCGCGGAGCTGTCATAAAGCCCGGTTTTCTTGAGCGTGTCGAGGACCCTGCCGATGAGATCGTCGATGAGCAGACACTGGGCGGCGTAGATGCGGCGCATCTCCTCCCAGCGCTTCTCACCGAAATCCTGAAGTCCGGACTCGCGGACAAGGGCGTGGATGGCCTCGCATTTGCCGCGGGTCTCGTCAAGACGGATTCTCGGAGCAAGGGGAATGTCCTTTACACGCTCCAGGTAATCTGCGGAGACAGCATAGGGCGGGTGGGGGTTCTGGAACCCCAGGTAGAGGCAGAGAGGGCGGTTTTGAGCGCAGGCGGGAGACTGGTTATGGCTGTATGCAGCGTAATCCACTGTCCGGGAGTTGGCTGTTGAGGGCGTATCGGCGTCGGCGTCGCTGCCGGCGGCCCAGCTCCGTATCCGCTCACAGGCTGCCTCCGTGTCCTCCAGGTCGCCGCGCAGGTTGCCGGTCACACCGGAGAAATGGGAGTAGGGGAACTCCGGGATGATGGACGGCGTCCGGTTCTCCGGGGCGGAGCGGTCACAGTAATAGATTTCGTCCGCGTGTTTCGCGATGAGCGAGGGATCGCCGCCGGCGATGAGGTCATTGCGGGCGTTCATCCACACATGGTAGCCGGCGGCCTTCAGCTCGCTGAAGATCGTGGATTCGCCCGCATGCAGGAGATGCTGCATCGTGCGGTGACCATGAACGTGGGGATAGAGTCCCGTGGAGAAGGAGCACCGGCTGGGTACGCACACCGGATTGGTGGTGAAGGCATAGCGGAAGGAGAAGGCGCCGGAGGCGACGAGCCGGTCCAGGAAGGGCGTGGGGGAGAAGGGGCAGTACGCAGCGCCGGTATCTGCATCGGCAGATATTGGCGTTGCAGTCACCGCCGAAGCGGTCATTGCCGACGCGGCGGCTTCTTCCGCGGGCATGCCTCCGGACAGCGGCATGCCCAGATGCCCCAGGATATCCGCGCGCATCTCGTCGGGATTAAGGATGATGATATTGGGTCTTGATGCAGTCATATATGTGCTCCTTGTGTTCGGGAGACTCCGCGGCCGGTATGTCTGCCTGGCCGGCGGACCTCCCTTTTCTCTTAGCATACTTGCGGAAAGTTCTCAACGGTCATTTACCGCGGTTTCGGATCCCTCCGAGTGGATGCAGCCCGCCCGGAGATAAGTTGACAAAACCTGTCATAATCCTGCAATTCTTTCTGTCTGCATTCCGCCTATAATGGAATAAGGAAACAGAATCCGCCTGGCAGAAGGGCGAATTATAAGAAGATTCCGACGATCCACATTGCCGGAAGGACCATCCTTATTGTCAGAGGAAGGGAGGAAGAGCATGCAGGAATTCAGGACAGTCATTACGAAACCCGGAGAGGTTCTGGACTACGAGACCGTCTTCGAGGAAAACCCGTATCTCAGGACCGGCGTCCCGGAGAGAATGGGCACCGTGGACAAGATCGACTACGACACGGCGGTCTATGAGAACGGGATCACCTATCACAAGAGGCTCTACGTGTACCTGCCGTACTGCTACGACCCGGAGGACAAGGCGAGAAGGTACAACGTGCTCTACTTCCAGCACGGCAACACCTGCGAGCCCGCCATGTTCGCAGTCGGCGGCAACAAGTACATGTTTGACATGCTGTTCGACTCGGGCGAGCTGGATCCCTGCATCATCGTCTTCGTCACCTATTACATGGACCCCATGAGGGATGCCGAGGAGCGCACCCAGACCGGCGGCGCGGAGTCCGGCGACGGCTGGACGCCCGGCATCCCCGGCAATTACGACAAGGAGATCGTGAGGGATATCATCCCCCTTGTCGAAACGCGCTACAACACTTATCTCGAGAGTCCCGACGACGCGGCCATCCGCGCCTCCCGCGACCACCGCGCCTTCTCCGGCTACTCCAGGGGCGGCGCCTGGACCTGGAGGATGTTCCACCACGCGTTCCCGTATTTCCGGTACTTCTGCCCGACCAGCGGCGGGATCTGCGGCGACAAGCCCCTGCCCATGCCGCCCGGAAGCGGCCCCTTCCCCACCTTCACGGACGAGGAGATCGTGGACTACATCACCGCGCCCATCAAGGAGTACCCTGACCTTCCCTTCTACATCTACGCGGCGAGCGGCGGCCCCAAGGACGGCCCCGGCATGCGCCTTCAGATAAAACTCCTGACGGAGCAGGAGGGCTTCTCCTACGGCCCCGACCCCTCGAAGAACAACATCTACTATGCGCTTTCCGACTACTACCACACCGACTATCTCGTGCCCTACTATTT
>OMSM01000448.1 GCA_900313745.1 uncultured Lachnospiraceae bacterium | reverse complement strand
CGCTTTTCTCCTGCGGAGCTTCCCGGGGCCCTTTGTACTCGAGGCAGAGCATGGTCAGATCGTCGAATTGTTCCGCATCTTTCACGAAATCATTGACCGCCCCGGTAATATGATTCAGAATGGCCATCGGAGATGCCTTCGCCTTTTCATTGAGCGCCTGCAGCATCCGCTCCGTGCCGAACATCTTCCCTTCCGCATTGGTTGCCTCCGGCAGACCGTCCGTATACACAAAGACTTTGTCCCCGGGCTTCAGGGTGAGCTCATACTCCCGATAGAGCACGTCCTCCATTCCGCCGATAACGAAGCCGTGCTTGTCCTTGAACAGGGAGAACACACCGTTCTTCATCAGCGCGGGATATTCGTGTCCGGCATTGGCCGCTGTGAGCTTGCCGGTGCTGATCTCCAGAATTCCGACCCATACGGTGACGAACATCTCCACCTGATTGTTGGCGCAGAGGGCCTCGTTGGTCTTGGTCATGATGTTCGCCGGTCCCTGCCCCAGCATGGCACAGCTCTGAACGATGACCTTCGAGATCATCATGAACAGCGAGGCGGGAATTCCTTTTCCGCTGACATCCGCCATCACCAGGCAAAGGTGGTCCTCGTCGATCAGGAAGAAATCATAGAAGTCGCCGCCCACCTCGCGGGCCGGGTCCATCGAAGCATAGATGTCAAACTCCGTCCTGTCCGGAAACGGCGGGAACTCATGGGGCAGCATGCTTCCCTGAATCTGACTGGCCATTTTCAGCTCGGTGTTCAGCTTCTCCCGCTCCACTTCTTTCCGGTTCTTCATCTCCAGGATGCGGGTCTTTCTCCGGATATACCACAGGAAGCCGGCAGTCAGTACAGCGATGCCCGCCAGCGCACAGGCGATGTAGAAAGAGGTCTGTTCATAAAAGGCCTTCTGCTTGATGATCTGCACGGCATAGGGCTTGCTGCTGTGTTTGAGAGAGTCCTCCACATTCAGGACAAACTGATATGTTCCGCCGGGCAGGTTCGTATATACGACAGGGTCCAGATCCTTCCGGCTCACGGTAGTGGGCTGCCGGTCAAAGCCCTCCATCTGGTATGTCACATAGGGATCGGAGAGAGAATAGTTGAACACATAGCTGTACACCGTCAGCTTGTGGATCTGAGGCGAAAGATGGAAGGCTCCGTCTGCTTCGGGATAGATCCGGACGCCGTCCGCTTCGAGATAAGGTATGGTGATCCGCAGGTTGCCGACGTCTTCCATGGATGAATTGATGTTCACCTTCGCCACGCTCCGGTTCCCCGCGATGTAGAGATCTCCCTCCGCGGTCCGTTCGCTGAAGGAGTTGCTGGTAGCTACGCTGGAAAGCCCGTTGGCAAGGCTGTAATGGACCGGAGAAACCGCTCCGTTTGCCAGCAGTTCTTCCGTCGGCAGCACATAGATCCCGTCGCTGCTGAGGATCCACATGTCTCCCTCATCGCTTTCATAGAGGTCAAAGTTGTTGGAGTATGGGAAGTTCTCGATCGTCGTCACTCGGTAATCCGGCGTCATGTATGCAATCGAATTGCTTGTGACCAGCCAGAAGATGTCTCTTTTTTCATCTCGCTTGATCTTCATGACGATGCCCGAGGAAAGCCCGTCCTCATAGCTGATCTGGCGTATCCCGCTCTCGTTGATCACATAGATCCCGTCTCCGTTGGAGCCGAGAAGAATATCTCCGTTTTTCGCTGCCGACGCGCACAGGCTCTCGGTATTGACGATGCCGTCCTCTTTTCCGTAGCCTGCCGTCACCCGGTCATCTTGAATCACCGCGACCCCGCCGTTGTGGACCACCAGCACGGCCCCGTCTTCCCGCTCATACACCATGCGGACATAGTTGCTGAGCAGACCTTCCTCCGTCCCGAAAGCAAGGACTTTCCCCCTGTCGCAGCGCAGAAGGCCGGCTCCCCAAGTGGAAATCCAGAGCCGGTCCCGGCTGTCGCGGATGATCGAGCGGATCCGGGTTCCCGCCAGGAGTTCCAGCAGATCGTGCTCTTCCAGGTCTTCGCCGGACGCGGTTTTCGCCTCCGTCAGAGGAATGTCCTG
>OMSM01000449.1 GCA_900313745.1 uncultured Lachnospiraceae bacterium | reverse complement strand
CTCCATGCAGAACGGGCTCATCGGAAGCCCGCTGCCGTTTACGATCATCCTGCCCCTTGCCGTGTTGCTGTAGAGATAGCGCACTCCGCTTATTTCTCCGGGAACCGTAAAGAGCGGGTGCAGCCGGATGGCCGCGCTGCCGTTCTCTCCCGGCACGAGCTCCGCCTCCGTCTCATAGCACCGCCCTGCGGCATCCGTGAGGACGAAATCCCGGACCGCGTCCTCCTTCCCCGGTGCCGGGGGAGCCGCCTCAAGCCCGTCCGCGTGGGAGAGCTCCAGGACGACGCACGGATGCTCCTTAATGCCCCTGTTCCGGCCTTCTCTTATGGAGGCACTCACCGGAACCGGCCCGGTGTACTCCTCCCCGCTCCCGAAAACCATGTGCATCGCCGCCAGCGCAAGGCGGCGTCCGAGCTCCTTCTTGTTCAGCGGATGGAGATCGTTGTCCTCTCCCAGGTCCATCGCCGTGACCATCCCTGTCCCCGGTATCGAGGCAGCGAGGCGCTGCGCCTCGCGGAACGCCGGCCACTCGTAATCCAGCGTCTGGTCCACGACGAAATTGGGAAGCTGCACGAAAATATAGGGCAGATCCGGGTCATTCCAGCACTTCCTGTAGCCTGCCACCTGCCTGCGGGTAAGCTCCAGGTAGTCCCACGGCTCATGGGTGTTGGACTCGCCCTGGTACCACAGCACGCCCGCGACGGGATAATTGTGGCAGGGGGCGGTCATCCCGCTGTAAAGCCCGGTCGCCTTCCAGTTCACGAAATCCGCCTCCGGGGCATCGTCCGCCTCGGCACCGGCACAGTACTCCCAGATGCCGTCAAGGCGGATGACCTCGTCCTCCGGTGCGTCCGAAGGGGTCACATAGTCCGCGGGGAAAAGGCAGTAATCCTTCCCGGGAGTAAAGCGCCCGAGTCCGCGGTCCACGACGACCCGTACAGTGACGGTGTTCCGGCCCTCCCGGACCAGGCCCTCCGGCACGGGATACTTCCTCGGCGGGTACTGGTAATCCGTGTGCCCGACGACGATACCGTTCACAAAAACCGTGTCCCTGTCTACGATGGTACCCAGCCAGATCTTCATCGGCCGGCCGGCGATATGCTTATCCGCGTCAAAGCTTCTCCTGAACCAGACGCTCCCGGTAAACCCGGCAAGCTCCGTGTCCCTGAACATTGCGGGGAGCTGCATCTTCCGCCAGGAAAAGCTGTCTCCCGGCCCGCCTGCGGTCTCTTTCTCCCCGCGGAACGGCTCCTCCGTACGCAGCAGCACATCCCTCCTGTCCAGATCCGATATCCATGCCCCGGCCTCTTCCTCGTTCTTCCGGATCCGGCCGGAATAAAACTCCTCATCGGCGTAGCGGTCCGCGGTTTCAAGAAGGCTGTCAAAACCCTCCAGCATCTCCCTGCTCATCCATCCGGAGATGAGTGATCCGCCCAGGCTCGCATTAATGATTCCCACCGGCTCCCCGGTTCTGCGGTGCAGCTCCTTCGCGAAGAAATATGCCGTCGCGGAGAATGCTCTCACCGTCTCCGGCGTCACCGGAACCCAGCTTCCGCTCTCCAGCTCCTCCAGCGGCCCGCTGTACACCGCGCGCTCCGTGATCTTGAAGGTCCGGATCTTCGGGCTGTCCGCGGACAGCTCCTCCGGATAGCGGTCCTTCACGCGTTCTATGGGAAGCTCCATGTTGGACTGGCCGGTGCAGAACCAGACCGTCCCCGGGAGGATATCCCGGACGGTGATCCTCGTCTCCCCGTCGTCCACAAAAAGCGTGAGCGATGAATCCCCCGCTTCCGGAACAGGGATATACGCGTCAAAGCGTCCTCTCCCATCCGCCCCGCACTCAATGCTCTGCGCCTTGTTTTCCGCAGCATCCGGACAGAGTCCGCCGCTCACCGTTCTTCCCGGTGCGGTCCACCCCCAGAGGTGAAACGGTTTTCCGCGCTGGATAATCATTCCGTCCGACAAAAGCCGCGGGAGCATCAGTTTTGCCATAATGAATTCTCCCTTACAGGTCCCGGCCGGCTGCAGCGCCGGCATGGGTCCTGCCCTCATCCTTTCTTCTTCGCCCCGGAGAGCTTCTCCAGAGTCTCGTCCATGAGCTTCCTTGCCTTCTGCTGGTACTCCTTCCGGACGAGGTAGTACATGTAGGAATCCTTCACCATCCCGACGGGCAGGCCTCTGCCCACGAGCTTGAAATTGGTGAACCCGCGCGACACGTAGTCCTGCACCTCATCTGCCGCGATGAAGGCCGGCCGCTTCATGCACTCGGCAAATCCCGGCATCGTCGTCCTGTTGGGGCAGGGGAAGGGATCTCCCTTGTCGAAGGTGATCTGCCTTAAGGATTCCTCGCGGTAGTGCTCCTTCCTCCTGGGGCACCCGGGGAAGCAGATCTCGTCCACCAGGATCTCGATGCGGTTCGCCTGCGGCTCCAGCGCCTTCAGCGCCTCTTCATCGTGGTTAAGGTCATAGTCCAGGACCACAAGCATGTAATCCCGCTTAAGCTCCTCTCCCAGGGCATCGAGGGAGGTGATGCGCTTGGTCGTCGAGGAAAGGTATTTGAACCGGGGATAGTGCTCCCGGAGATAATTCTCAAGAATATCCGTGCTGACAAGCACCTGGTTCATGCCGTTGTCCGCGATGGACATGATCAGGTTGCAGTAGGTATCGGTCAGGTGCTTCTCCTCGATAAGATAGTTGGTCCAGGTAAACCGCACCGGCACGCCCATTCTGTTGTAGGTGGAGATGATCTTCTCCATATCCCCCTTCGTGGTCATGCCGAATACCGCCCGGCCGCCGTTCCAGATGGCTCCGGGAAAGGTGCCGTACACGCTTCCGATCCGGTATCCCTCACGGAAATAGTCCGGGTGGTCCTTCATCATTCTGATGATTACCTGGTTCAGGTAGAAAAAGTAGGTAAAACCTGGCAGATGCCAGTATATTTCCTTCATGGTCTCCTCGCTTATCCCCGGCAGGCACCCTGCACGCCGCCGGAAGTCAAGACGCCGTATTCCGTCACAAGCTCGGGCGCGGCCCGTTGATTTTGAGTACTCCCGCCTGCTCGAGATTGTTGAGAAGAAGGATTCTCACCATTCCCGCGTGCTCAGGCTTAATCATGAAGAAGGTATAGGTCTCGATAAGGGAGAAGAGATTCGCCGTTCTCCCCTCGATTTTGAAATTCCGGATTCCTCTGGGGAGATACTCGTTCCAGATCAGATCCGGGGAGACAAATGTAGGGTAGTCCTGGATGGTATAGAGACAGTTGTGATCGCCGTACTCACACTTCCAGGGAATCACGGGAATCTGCCTGTCCGCCGGGCGGTTCCGGTTCTCCAGAACGATATGCCCGTTCTTCGAGATGTTCCTGTAGTGGTCGCCCCGGCGGGGACAGCCTGGCTGGCACAGGCTGTTGACCAGCACCTCCACCCTGTTAAAATCTTTTATCCGGTCGATCAGCTCCCACCGGTTGTTGAGATTGTAATCAAGGACCACCGTCCTGTAGTCCTTCTCCAGCTCCGCGTTGACGTCCTCTATGCTGCGGATCTCCTTGCATGTGGAGCTGTTGATCTTAAACGAGGGATACTTTGTCCGGATATAGTCCTCGAGGAGTTCGGAGACGACGATCACCTCGTTCATCCCGTTGTCCGCGATCTCCATGCACAGGTTGCAGAAAGGATCGCGCAGATCCTCCTCCGTGAGGAGGGAATTGGTATAGGTAAATCGGATGGGGATTCCCTGTCCGTTGATGCTCTTTATGACCATCCGGACGAATTTTTCATCGCACTGGTCGCGGTTGGAGAAGCGGCCGCCGTTCCAGAGGGAAACCGGAAAGGCCCCGAAGAATGATGCTATTTCCACACCCTCGCGGAAATAGTCCGGATACTTTTTCTTCAGGCTCAACCAGAACATGTTCAGGGGATAGTTGTACCGGAGTCCCGGCAGGTGGAATCTGGCGCTGGCCATGATCATCCGCTCCTTGTCCTTCTGCTAACAAAGCGGGAGCATCGTACGGACGCTCCCGCTCAGGTTGTGCTATTGCTCTCCGGAAAGCGCTGCGGCTGTTAAGATGCGCGTCCCGGGGAATTTCACGGCCGCTCCGGGCGAAATGCCCGGCTCAGTCATGCCTGCCTTGTCCCGCGGCGCCGCGAATACCGGCGCCGCGGAAGGAATAAACCTGCAATTACTTGTTCGCCTCGTCGATGTATGCCTTCCAGGTATCACGGATGGCTTCAACAGCCTCGGAAACAACCGTACCGGGAGCGATGCCCCAGACGAAGTCAGGACCGATGTCCATGTTCGGGATCAGGCCGTGATAGGCAATGGTTCCGTTCTCGCCCTGCATCATCATAACGATGGTCTCGTCAACCGCTCTGGAATCGAACAGGCCGGAACGGGCAGCGGACAGATCGATATAGTCCTCATAGCCGGCGGGCTGATCGGTGAAGAGGTTCCACGCGAATGCGAGCTTCCATGCCTTGTCTTCATCGTAGCAGGCAGGGATCGCGACCGGGTTGTTGGACCAGATGTTGATGTAGTGGTCCATCTTGGGTCCCTTCGGGAACATCACGAAGCCGAGCTCGTCTTCCATATCCTGCAGGAAGTTGCCGGGGGTGCCTGCGTACTCATCCTCGACCATGAACGCTGCCTGGCCGTTGATGAAGGCTTCCTTGTAGTAATCCCACTCTGCGCCTTCGGGATCCGGAAGATCGTATTTGGTGAACATGTCAACGGTCCACTCCAGGGCCTCAAGGGTCTCAGGGCTCTCAAGGTTGTAGAAGTAGCCGTTCTCATCCTTGCCGACATAGGAGCCGCCGTTGGAGAAGACAGCCTCGGTGGTCATGACGCCCTCGTTCAGGGTCAGGCCGTAGACATCGATCACGCCGTCGTTGTCAATGTCGCGCTGTACAGTGCTCATGAGCTCTTCAAACGCGTCCCATGTCCAGGTGCCGTCCGCCTGCATGTCATAAATGGACTCCGGATCGATACCCGCATCGGTAAGCAGTCTCTTGTTGAAGTAGACGCCGGTGCGGGGCTCTGAGAACCCGGCATACATCGCGTAGATCTCGTCACCCTTGGAGTACTGCTCGTGCAGCTTGTTCCTCTGGAACTTCTCCGCGGAGAAATCAAGGCAGTCAAGCGTGCTGAGGTCGTACATCAGGCCGCTGGCCATTGCGGAAGTGATTGCCGGATCGTCGCGGAGAACCCAGATGTAGTTCTCGTCGCCGCCGGTCGTCGCATAGTCGACGAAATCCGCGGGCGTGGAGCCCCAGTCGGAGATGGCAGCTTCCCTGATAGTGAAGTTGTAGGTCTCCTGGATCCACTCGCGATACTCCTCGCGGGCTTCCTCATAGTCATTGGTGGGCTCGGGAGCTTCCTCAGGGGACCACCAGTTGCGGATGATGATATCCATACCGCCGAGGTCGATCGGATCGCCGTTCTCATCAGTGATCACGGTATAAGGGGATTCCTCCTCTTCCTCTTCCTCTTCTTCGACTTCCTCAGCCTCTTCTTCCTCAGCCTCTTCTTCCTCAGCCTCGGGTTCGGCCTCCTCAGCCTCCTCCTCCTCGACCTCTTCCTCGACGGGAGCAGCCTCGGCCTCAGCGGGCGCGGGCTCGGCGGGAGCGGCTGCAGGCGCGGGCTTGCTGCCGCAGGCAGCGGTACTCATGACCATGGCGGCCATAGCGATCGCGATGCCTACTTTCTTAGTGACAGGTCTTTTCATAGTCTTATCCTCCTATGAATCGTCATAAGCTTATGCGGCTTATGACCTACTATGAGTATCTGCAACAGCGTAAACGCTGTAATGCACTTAATAACTGCAGGCGTTTTCAATACCCGGTCCCCGGAGCAACGGACAGGCGGAACCGTTCCTGAAAATATGATGCAAATATGCAGCAGTACTTACATCTTGATTCCGGTCGCTGCGATGCTCTCCACGAAGGTCCTCTGCGCGAAGAGATAAAGGATAATCAGGGGCATGATGATCATCAGCGTACCGGTCGCCAGGATGCAGTTGGAATAGGCGACCGAGATGGTGGTCTGCACACCCGTCAGGCGTTGGATATATGCGCCGAGGCTGTCAACCAGCCTGGCAAGGCCGGTGCTCACGAGCCTTGTATTTCCTAAGAACATCTTGGAGTAAAAGCCGTCCGTCCACTGCCACACGAAGGCGAACAGGAAGCAGCTCGTGACGATGGGCTTGGCCTGCGGCAGCATGATCTTGACGAAGGTCCTCAGCAT
>OMSM01000450.1 GCA_900313745.1 uncultured Lachnospiraceae bacterium | reverse complement strand
CGTCCTGCTTCGCAGACCTCGTATCCATCGGGCCCCTCCCTCTAGCGTGGCCGAGGGTGGCCACGCTCGCCGAGACCAGAGGGCACCCGCCGCAGCGCCCGATCTGTAGCAGCCGGAGGTCTGCAATTTTCAAGCAGACCGGGCGCGTTTTCGGGAAAAAGTTCCGGAGACAAAAACGTGAAGGTAAACAATCGCGCTATTTGTCGTGCAGGCTCCGGATCCAGGAGAGGCAGTCTTCGTTGAGTTTTTTGAGCTGGTCGGCGGCTTTTGTTTTCTGGAAGCCGTTGTCAAAGATTGCTGTCAAGACAGGGGAGACATGCGAAAGCTCGCATAAGCCCATGTGCCCGATGCCTTCGTAATGGATGTTTGTGTAAAGAGGATTGGCGCTGTCCAGAAATTTGGCGTTGTTTCTGTATTGATCCCATTCCCTTAGATAAGGATAGGCGGCATCGGAATAGATGCTCAGTACCGGGACGTTATAGTCGCTGTCATCAAAAATGAACTTTTCGTTCTCGATGCCTTTAATGTCGTACATGAAAGGAGATTCCAACGCTATGACTCCGATTACATCCTCCCTGATCCTGGCCATTGCGTATGCCGCAGAACCGCCGAGGGAGTGGCCTTCTGCAATAAACCGGGAGGATCCGTTCTTAGCAACGAAGTCATCCATGACGGAGTTCAGGTCGTCGGTCCTGATCTTCATCCACTTATGGTATACTTCGTAGGCCTTCTCAGGGGCGCCGTCCGGCTTAAGAGAAAACAGTTCCTTGAAGAAGGCCCTGCTTGGGCCGCTCTTCTTGCCGTTTTCGTATTTGATGCTCGCTACTTGGCCGGGATGGGCCACCGCAAGGACCGTATATCCGTGACTTGCCAGCTCACGGTAAAGACTCAAGTTGTTGTCAATTGACCCGCAGGATCCGTGGGAAGCCACGATGACCGGCCTTTCTTCGGTGCATTCTATCGGGTGCCATTTCCTTATCTGAAGCTGTCTTTTGCTACCGTTCCTGGAATATGGATCTGCTTTGTCCAGGGTTACCCAGTAATCCTCAGAGGTAATCTGGTATTTTCCGGTGACGGGAATCTCTCTTACAATGGGAAACAAGATGAATTTCAGGGCGATGAGGACCGCCGCAACTATCAAAATCGTTACTGCCATGCGTTTTCGTTTGAGCATATATAATAATCGATCATCTTTTACTTGTACATAAAACATAAAAATAGTGATATCTGATTGTAATTCAAAATCTATCAGTCTGCATTTTTCGGGAAAAGGACAGAAGTGTATGTCGAAAAGACATCGATGAGATTATTTTGAGGGGCGGGTGCGGATTTTACGTGGGATTTTCGTAAATTTGTATGAAATGGCGAAAAGTTCGGTAAATAAGTGCTGTTCGTCGGCGGTAAATGCCGTCAGGGGACTGTCTGAGAAGAGAAAGCTGCTCCTGCTTTCCCTTGCTGTGGGTATATGCAGCGGCCTCGCAGCCGTGGTACTCCACAAACTTATCGACTTTTTCCATGTATCCCTGGCTGATCTGTTCGGCGACAAGGCCGACTACCTGCTGTTTCTGATAGTGCCGGGAGTAGGTATGCTGATATCCCTGCTTCTGGTAAAATATGTCGTCAAAGACAATATCGGCCACGGCGTCACCAAAGTGCTCGTCGCAGTATCGAAGAACGATTCCCGTATCAAGCCGCACAACATGTGGACATCGATACTTACCAGTTCCATCACCATCGGATTCGGAGGATCAGTCGGAGCAGAGGCCCCGATCGTTTATACTGGAGCGGCCATAGGATCCAACTTCGCCAGGAAAATGGGCATGTCATACA
Organism: uncultured Lachnospiraceae bacterium; assembly: GCA_900313745.1. Lineage (GTDB taxonomy): Bacteria > Bacillota > Clostridia > Lachnospirales > Lachnospiraceae > CAG-791. Next base: position 630 of record OMSM01000450.1, on the reverse strand, counting down.
GGAACATGACCATACTCATCGGCTGCGGAGCCGCCGCGGCCGTCTCCGGGATATTCAAGGCCCCGCTGGCGGGAGTACTGTTTACCCTCGAGATACTGCTGTTCAACATATCGATGACGTCAATGATGCCGCTGCTGCTCTCCAGCGTGTCTGCGGCCGTGGTCTCATATATATTCCTCGGAAACGACCTTCCGTTCGAATGCACACTGTCTCCGTTCATGCTCCAGAACCTGCCGTTCTACGTCATGCTCGGAGTATTCTGCGGATTCTGCTCCCTGTACTTCACCAGGACAACCCTCTGGCTGGAAGACAAGATGAGCGGAATCAAGAACAGGTACGCGAAATGGGCCTTCTGCTCAGTGGGGCTCGGAATACTCATATTCCTGCTGCCACCGCTCTACGGAGAAGGCTACAACTTCCTGCATCCGCTTCTGAACGGAACCGAGATAGCTTATGAAGGCTCGTCCTGGCTGTCATCGATCCTGGATACTCCTTGGATGATCCCGGTATTCTTCATGCTCGTAATGCTTCTGAAGGTCTTCTCCATGACCTTCACCAATGCCGGCGGCGGAGTCGGAGGAACCTTCGGTCCTACTCTGTTCGTCGGAGCTATTGCCGGTTTCGTGCTCT
>OMSM01000452.1 GCA_900313745.1 uncultured Lachnospiraceae bacterium | reverse complement strand
TCGTGCGTTCCCTGCTCGATGATCCTTCCGTGGTCGACATAGAGGATGCAGTCCGCCCCCCGGATCGTGGAGAGCCTGTGGGCAATGACAAAACTGGTCCGCCCCTTGAGCATCTCCAGCAGGCCTTTCTGAAGCAGGATCTCCGTCTCCGTGTCGATCGCGCTCGTCGCCTCGTCCAGGATGAGGATCTTCGGATCTGCCAGAACTGCCCGGGCAAAGGATATCAGCTGCCTCTGTCCTGCGGACAGGCGGCTTCCTCTCTCGTTGACCTCGGTCTGGTAGCCCTTCTCCAGCCCGACGATGAAATCATGGGCGCAGACGGTCTTCGCGGCCCTGATGACATCCTCGTCGGTGGCCTCCATGTTGCCGTAGCGTATGTTATCCATGATCGTGCCGGAGAAGATGAAGCTGTCCTGCATCATGACGCCCATCTGCTCCCTTAATGAGCGGATGGTCACGGACTCGATATTCGTCCCGTCGATCAGGATCTCCCCCGAGTCCACATTGTAGAAGCGGCTGATCAGGTTGACGATGGTGGTTTTGCCCGCGCCGGTGGGACCGACGATCGCGAACGACTGCCCCGCCTTTACGCTGAAGGAGACATTGTCCAGAACCCGGACTCCCTCGTCGTAGGAGAAGCAGACATTTTTAAACTCCACATCGCCGGTGATCTCCGGCATTTTCCCCGCCCCGGGAGCATCCTTGACCGTGACCGGGGTATCGATGGTCTCGAATATCCTCTCCATGTAGGAGATCGAGGTCAGCATGGAGTTATAGAAGTTGGCCAGAGTCGAAATCGGCTGCCAGAACCGGGAGAGATAGCCGATAAACGCGGTGAGCAGGCCGACCGTGATCGCGGTCTCGCCCCGCATCAGCCAGCTGATGCCGAGCACATAGATGATGGAAGTCGTCACCGCTGTGATGACGTCTATCGTCGGCCAGAGCACGAAATTGAATTTCACCGCGCTCATCCAGGTGTCCCTTGCCTGCCCGTTCAGATCGTTGAACAGGCCGATATTCGTGTCCTCCCGGACAAAACTCTGGGTCACGCGGATGCCGTTCACGCTCTCCGCGATATATGCATTCAGGTTGGACTGCTTGTTGCTCTGCAGCTGCCACGCCCTGTGCTGACGGGTTTTGATAAAGAATATAATCCCGATCAGGATAGGCAGGCCGCACAGGCAGATCAGCGTAAAGCGCACGTTGAGATAGAGCATGAAGCAGACGATGAACACCAGGCTGAAGAGGTCCGTGATGGTGTTCACCAGTCCGTTGGAGAGAAGGTCGCTCAGGTTGTTGACATAGTTGACCACCCTGACCTGTATTTTTCCGTGGGGCTTGTCATCGTAGTAGGAGAAAGGAAGCTCCTGAAGGTGCACGAAGAGCTCCCTCCTCAGGTTGTAGATGACGCCCTGGCCGACCTGCGCCGTGAGATGGATCTTGAGCTTTGTGATCATCGCGCAGGTCACGGAGACCGCGAACATCCCGAGGGCAAAGAGAATGATCCTGCGGATCGCGGCCGCGCCGGTCATCCCCTCGTGGAAGGAATAGTCGCTGATGGTGTCCATCACGTTCTTCATAAGGAGCGGCTGCAGCATGGAGATCGCGCTGGAGATGATCATGATCACCGCCGCGATGATCAGTTTTTTCCTGAAGGGGCCGACATAAGTGAAGAGGCGCTTTAACTGGGCAGCGTCAAAATGTTCCTCCAGGATCTCGTCTTCATTAATCCGGTTGCGCGCCATTCAGTTCACCCCCTTCCCTGCGGAAGATGCCGCACTCCTGTTTTCGGAGAGCATCGTCTCGAATTCACCGTACTGGTGGAGGAAGACCGTGCGGTAATACCCCTCCCTTGACACCAGCTCACTGTGCTTTCCTCTGTCCGCAATCGTGCCGTTCTGAATGACCAGGATCTGGTCGGCATCCTTGATGGAGGAGATGCGCTGGGCAATGATGAAGATCGTCTCGCCGGACAGCGTCCTTAAGGACTTCTGGATCAGCGCTTCCGTCTCCATATCCACTGCCGAAGTCGTGTCGTCAAGAATAATGATCGCCGGCCTGCGGATAATGGCGCGGGCGAGGGAAATCCTCTGTTTCTGGCCGCCGGAAAGACCGATGCCCCTCTCGCCGACCACCGTGTTGTAGCCGTCCTGCATCTCCCGGATGAATCCGTCGGCATCGGAGAGTTTTGCGGCCCATTCCACCTGCTCCTCAGGGCAGTCCGGGACGCCGTAGGCGATGTTGCCCTCCACGGAATCGGAGAACAGGAACACGTCCTGCATTGCCATGCCGATATTGCTTCTAAGAGTGTGCAGATCGAATTTCCGCACGTCCGTCCCGTCGACGAGCACTTCGCCGTCGCTGACGTCATAGAAGCGGCAGATAAGGTTCATCATCGTCGTCTTCCCGGAGCCCGTTTCTCCGAGAATACCTATGGTCTGGCCGGGTTTTGCATGAAAACTGACGTCCTTTAAGATCTGTTCGCCGTCCACCGCGTAGGAAACATGGCGGAACTCCACCTCTCCCTTAAGCCTGCCGTTCTCATCCGCGGCCGCGGCCGGCTGCTCCGGATTGACTATATCCGGAAGATCCTTCACCGTGGCATAGATTTTCTGCACGGAGGTCTGGAAGCGCTGGTAATCGTTGATCAGCCATCCGATCATTCTGAGCGGCATGTTCAGCATCCAGAGATAGCCGTTGATCATGACAAGCTTGCCAAGGCTCATGGCCCCGTTCACGCACATGATTCCGCCGACGACCATCAGTATGACGGAGAGGAGGTTGGAGAGAATCTCGAAGACCGGGATATATTTCACCCAGACCTTGGTGGCGTCGAGCTCCGCGTCGCGGTACGCCGCATTCTCCTTATCGAACCTGCCGATCTCGTAGTCCTCCTTCGCGAACGCCCGGACCACGCGGTTTCCGCTGATATTCTCCTGCACGAACGCGTTGAGCGAGGAGAAGCAGTCCCTGACCTTCATGAAGCGCGGGTGGATCTCTGAGGACTGCCTGGTTGTGGTAATAAGAGTAAAGGGAAGCACCGCTACCATGGCGAGGCCGATGCGCCAGTCCACGGAGAATATCATGACGAGCGCGGTGACAAAGAGCAGGGCGTTCTCGTAAAGGCTGTGGATTACCATCGCGACGAAATGGCGAAGCGCCATCATATCGCCGGTCTGGCGGCTCATCAGGTCGCCTGTCCTGTTGCGGTTGTAGAAGGAGAAGTCCTTCTGCATCAGGCTCCTGTAGACGCCGTCCCTCATATCATAGAGCAGGTCCTGCGAGGAGCGCTCAAACATGTAGAGATAGACCAGCCTGCAGGCTCCGCGCACCAGCGTGACGGTGAGCATGAGGATAATAAAGCGGGGAAGAAGTTCGAAATGAATATCCGTCCCGTCACCGATGACATCATCCACGATATGGCCGGTAATGTTGGGATTAACCACAGCGAGAACCGAGGTTGCGGTGCCGAGAATCAGTCCGATGACAATGCGCCAGGTGTATTTCTTCAGGTAGCCGTAGAACCAGCGCATCGCTTCCTGCTTGCTGTAGCTGTACTCTTTTACTGGAAATCCGGGAATTCTCATTAAGCTGCTCCGCCGCCAGCCTTCGGTAACTTGTACTGCCCAGGTGCGTCGGCAAGGCGGTCCGTTTTGATGTTTATAAACTTATGTGACGAATTGGCATTTTTAAAGTATCCTCTATTTTTACTGAAAATTCAATGTAATTTTCCGCAGAATCATTTGCCGCTGCGCAGTTCTTCAATGAGGGGCCTTCAGCCCGGAGCTGCTCTGCTCCGTCCGGTTCCGCGAACACAAAGCCGTCCGGAGTTTTTCTCCGGACGGCACTGGGATTCCCATGATTATGCCGGGCTTACTTATGCGGTGCGCGAAATCTGCCCAGCCTGATGAATTCACCGTCTACGGACAGCCCGCCGGAGGCGGCTGCCCTTCTTCGGAAAGTGCTGGGCGTCACGCCGCACTGTCTCGTGAAAGCGGCCGTAAAGCTTCGCCTGTTCGCAAAACCGCACTGTTTCGCGATTTCGTCTATGGATGTCCTGCTCATCACAAGCGGCTCAAAGGCGAGGCTGATCCGGCGCCGGTTGCGGTAATCATGCCATGTAAATCCGGTCGCCATCTTAAAGCGCCTTGCGAAGTACGGCTGGGACATGTAAAACTGCTCCGCCACCGAGAGGCCGGTCTCCGGTTCCATGATGTGGCGGTCGAGATGGTCAAGGACCTCGGCGATGTCAAACTCGCTTTCTCTCCTGCTCCGGCCTGCCTTTTCCTGCTTTCCTTCGCACTCCTTTATCTCCTTCATTGCACTTTCCCCTTTTCTCCTGTCATGTACCCGTCGAACGGGCTTGCTTCCTGCTGTACCTGGCTATGGCAGCTAGTCCGGCGCCGCTTGCGCACATCATTCCCGCAAGCCACCCAGGCGCGGCTGCGCTGTCCCCGGTTGCCGCCGGGATAAAGCGCCTTTCTGCGGGAAGGACGACTGACGCGGGCACCGCGCCCTGCGCGGAAAGTCCCTGCGGTGACGCTGCCTGCCGGGTTCCTGCGGGCACCGGGGCGGGCGAAACCTCTGTCCTCCCACGGTTTACAAACCGTATTGCCCCGCTCTTCCCGGAGCTTCCTTTCTTCCTGTACACCGGATTCACCAGGAGCCGCCCGTTACTCCCGTTCAGTACCCCTGCCGTCACTTCATACTCCGCGCTGTCATAATCCACGAGCGCGCTTCCCCCGGAGCGCTGGATCACATGATAGTGGTAGCTTCCGGGCGCCAGGTATTCCGCAGGCCCGAAATACACAGTTCCTCCACCGGAAACCGGTATTCGCACCGGGGTAGTGAAACGGCTGTCGTCGCTGCTCCATACAAGGATTTCCGAGGAAGCCCCCGCGGGACACCTGCCGTCAAATTCAACGCTCACAGGGATTACGAGACTTGCCCCGTACCCCGCGGCTTTAGTCCTCAAAACTGCGGCGCCGCACAGCACGAGCAGCAGTGCCGCGGTCCACAGGACTGCCGCGGTTCGTTTTCCTGTCAATCCATCATCTCCTTTCTTATACCCCGCATTAGGCAAAATCCGCGGATGCGGTTTTGCCTAATGCGGCACCCGGTGCTTCAGCACCGATGGTGCCGTTTGAAAATCCTGCAGCGGCAGGATTTTCAAACTTCATCCTCTCCCGCGCTGTCCGCCCAGGGAAGAGCCCTCTCCAGGACGCCGAAAAGCACTGCCCTCTCCTCAGCCCGCGCCCCGAAACACGTCGACAGGGCGATGATCTGCGCGTCCTGACCCGGAGCCGGCGGGAAGTGCGCTCCCGGAAGGATATCCGCCCTTGCCGCCAGTTCGGATGCACCGGATGTCAGCGAATAAACTACCCTGTCGTCCTCCGATGTTCTTACACAGGCAAAAAACCGTATATTCCGCGTGCCTTCCCCGGTAATGAGCACTCCTGCGGGATGTGCCGCGAGAAACTCCTCGTCCAGGAACAGGGCTACGTCCCCGAACATGGTGCCGTTGTCCATGTGGTGCCCGTAGATCAGGCTGTAGCTGTCGGAGAAGTCCGCACTGTTTCCGCAGGAAAGGAATATCGCCCCGCTCACACTCTCCTCCCGGGCATAATTACGGCTCAGGTAGAAACTGTCGTCCTCGCCCCGGACCACAGGGTAGTCAATATGCGTCCCGTCAACCGTAAGCCACGCGCATATGTCCGGGTTAAGCTCCTTAAGCGCGTCGAGCGGCTTTGCTCCGGCTTCTTCTCCCGCGCCGCCGCGCTCCGCGTCTTCCGGCAGAGGCTTTCTCTCCCTGAACTCTCCGCTGAGGAAACCGCCGTCCGCGATGCGCTTCTCCTCCGCCGCATACTCCAGGCAAAGAGCAAGAACCGGCATCATGAGAAGCGCACAGAGCAGGGAGAGTGTCCTCTCCGCGGCGCGGATCACCGCACCTGGCCTCATCTTCTCCTGCGGCTCATCCCGGCTGTAAGAATCGCTCCGGCGGCAGCGGCAGCCAGGATGCCGAACGGCGCAATGTCGGTCATCACGCCTGTCGCGGCAGCAACATTCCGGTCATAGGACGCGGTCACGACCGCATCGTCAGCGGTCAGCTTTCCGGCCATGCTGCCCTGGTAAGTCGTCGTATAGCCGTCCTTATTCGCGTCAACGGCGGTGAACTCATAGCGGTCATTCTCCGTAAGTCCGAAAATCTGTGCCTTTTGTCCGTCCCTCAGCGTAAATTCCGCCTCCTTTCCGGAACTTAAGGCAGTAAGCACCGTGTTGCCGTCAACGACAATCTTATACTGTTCTCCTTCACCGCCGGTGACCTTGACCTTGTACGGGAAATCTTTACGCGTATCGCCCTGGTTTCCGGTCACTTTATGCACCAGGGTGACGTCGTGGGTGGAATCGTTCGGATCCGGATCGTCCTCGTTCCCGTAATTCTCCGTAAAGCCTTCGTTTTTGGCTGTCTGCCCGCGGCGGACCATTGCGGAGCCGAACACCTCGAAGCTGCCGGCGTCTGCCCCGTTCTGGACGTAGACGTAAAGATCCCTCACCTCCGTGTCGTAGCGGATGCCCTCGCAGGGTTCTCCCGTCACGGGATCCTGCGCGAGCCCTGTGATCGTGTAATGATAGATTCCCGGCGCCGTAAATCTGGAGCTGTCATAGGTGATCGTGCCCTGGTGGCCGCTGTCCGCAAGTCCCTCGGAGGGCCTGTAGGCCACATTGCCTGCAGTTACCGCACCGTCCACGCCCTTTAAAACCGTCTGTCCGCCGTACTCGTCAGTCCCGCCGGAAAGCACCTGGAAGCCGAAGGAAGTGTTCGGCATGTAGGTATTGCCGTCGGTAAT
>OMSM01000453.1 GCA_900313745.1 uncultured Lachnospiraceae bacterium | reverse complement strand
CGAGACAGAGCGAAAGCGTGCCGGAGGGGCCTGTGCAGTTCGACGTTCTTAGTTAAAGCTTATCAATCGCCCCGAACGCAATGTTCCGCACGCGGTGGTGAATGTATTCCTCGTTGTTCGGCACCATGTTGTGCATGTAGGTGACGCAGGCCTTCTCGGCGGGATCAATGGCGATATAGGTGCCCATATAACCGGTCCATCCGAACTCGCCCACGGAGGAATTCGACACCCTCGAGGGATCGATCAGCGTGCGGAAGCCGAGGCCGTAGCCGTAGCCGTCCAGATAGGAATTCTGGAACTCCTTAAGCTGCGTCTCGTTCAGGCGGTTCTGCCGCATAAGATCGATGGTCTTGGGCCCGATGATGCGCTCGCCCCTGTAGGTGCCGCCGTTCGCCAGCATCGTTCCGAAGATGCCGTAATCATGCACCGTGGAGAGCAGTCCCGCGCCGCCGCCCTCGTAGACGGCGTCCGGCTCCTGTCTGCGGTCGAACATGCCCGTGGTCTCCTCCATCGTCCCGTCCTCGTGACGGATGTACGGAGTCACCAGATTGGCGCGCATGTCGCCGTGGTAGCGATAATCCGTGTTCTCCATGCCCAGAGGCTCGAAAATATACTTCTTCATGAACTCCGAGACCGGTATGCCGGAGCACTCCGCGATCAGACCCGCCACCAGCTCATGTCCGAAGCCGTAGAGCCAGTGCTCACCGGGATCAAAGCGCACCGGCACCTGCGCCATCGCGCGGATGTCGTCCCGCAGCGTGTAGTTCCAGCCCAGGGTGTCCTCAAGCTCCTGCCGCACAGCGGCCATCTGCCGGTGCGTGTAGTCCTCCCCGCCGTAGCCGATGCCCATGGACATATTCAGGCAGTCCGCGATCTGGATCGGGCGCTTCACCGGCCGGATCGTATACGTGCCGTCGAACTTCCCGTCCGGTCCAAGGTTCTCCTCGGCGACCATGGTGTTCTTCCACTCCGGGAAGTACTCATATATCGGATCCTGCAGCAGGAATTTGCCGCGCTCGTAGAGCATCATCAGCGCGGTGCACACGATCACCTTGGTCGTGGAGAACTGGCGGAATACCGACCTGTCCGTGACGGGCGTCTTCTTCTCCAGGTTGGAATAGCCGAAGTACTTCTCATAGAGCACCTCTCCGTTCTGGGTCACCATGCATCCGCAGCCGGAGGGGCCTTCCTTCACATTTTTCTGCAAAAACTCATCCATTGCCGCAAATCTGTCCATTCCTCAGCCCTCTCTTTCCCATTGACAAATCCGGATTCAAGCTCTCTGAAATACTAAATGGCGGGAGGGGGCTCAGCTCCCTCCCGCCAGTGCATCATACCCTTGCTCCCTGCACATTCCCTGCATGGCCGTCCGGCTTTGGTATGTGCGCGGCTGCGGCAGGTAAAGCCGCCGCAGCCGGGAGCACTCTGCAGCCCTGCCGGAGACTCTCCCCCAAGATTCCTCCGGCAGGGCAGACAAGCGTATTCCTATAAACCGGCAGATGTCCGCCGTCTGAATTAATAACCGTACTTCTCGTTAATGATGGTGTCCGCGGCCTCCTGGCACTTGTCAAGAAGCTCCTTCGGATCGTTGTCCTTATAGAAGGTCAGGTTGTTGATGAAGTCGATCACGGGACCGGTCAGGATCTCACTCCAGTAGCGGAACTCACCGGGAGCGATGGAATCCATGCAGTACTCGGGATCAGAGATGGTAATGGCGTTCATGTCCGCGTTGTTCTGGTACTCCTCGCACTCCGCGACCGGGACGAAATAGGTGGGATAGCCGATGCGGTCAGACCATGCGAACACTGCGGTCTCCTTGGGATCCGCGTCGCCGTTGCCGTAGTGCCACCAGGAGATGAAGCGCTCTGCCGCGAGAGCCTCCTCATCGGTGCAGTCCTGGCAGATGAAGAAGCACTGGGTGTTTGCAGGGGCCTGCTTGCCGCCCTCTTCGGTCTCGATCAGGGTGGTGACGCCGTAATTCATGTTATACTTGTGCACATCGGCGAGAACCCACGGTCCGTCAACATACATACCGACCTGGCCGGCGATGAACATGGAGACAATGTCGCCCTCGACCGGGTTGTAGCCCGCGTCGAACTGATAGTTGAACCACTTCACGAAATCTTCGTAGCCCTGGTTGTCCTTAAAGTGGGCTGTCCACTTGTCGCCTTCCTTGGTGATCTGCTCGCCGCCGAACATCTGCATCAGGCAGGCAACTGCGCCGTAGTTGGTGTAGGAGAGACCGGAACCGTAGATGTGCTTGTCGGGATCGGTCATCTTCTCCGCGAACTCGGTCCACTGCTCATAGGACTGCGGAGGGGTCTCCGGATCTAAGCCTGCGGCCTCGAAGAGATCCTTGTTCCAGTACACAATGTAGTTGGAAATCTGGAACGGGATGCCGTACAGGCCGGTATCGGTCTTCATCGCGTCGAGATAGGAAGGAATGAAGTCCTCTTCCTTCAGATCGGTGTTCTCCCAGATATCATCCAGGTTGCGGACCTCGCCCTCATAGAGATACTTCTCGGAACAGCTTCCGAGGATCAGCGCAGGAACCTTGTCTGCCGCCATGGCAGGCGTGATCTTGTCGCGGAAGTCCGCGGTGGAGTCCATCTCGATTGTGATATTCCACTTATTCTCGTTATTGAACTTCTCAACCAGTTCAACCAGAACCTGTGCGTCCGAGCCGGTCCAGCCGTTCCAGAACTGGATGGTGATGGGCTCGTAGCTCTCCTCGGCAGAGGCCTCCTCTCCGGCCGCTTCCTCAGCGGGAGCGCTTTCTTCTGTCTTCGGTGCGCTCTCTGCCGGAGCAGCGGGCGCCGCGGCGCCGCATCCCGCGAGGGAAAGCAGCATGGTTCCGGCCATCAGCAGTGCGATTAACCTTTTCATACGATACCTCCATTTACCAAATATGTTTTGCTATACTGCTAACAATGCTCCTACGTTTTAGCATGATCAGCATTTATATCTTAGCCCGTTCAGCAACTGATGTCAACCGGCTATTTGTGCTAAACTTTAGCACCCCGTCCGGCTGCCGGGAGAACAGCACCGGACCCGGACCGCTGCCCGGATCCGTGCGGTTTATCCCTTCAGTCCGCTGGTCGCGGTGCCCTCCACGAAGTAGCGCTGCCCGAAGATATAGAGAACCATCATCGGGAT
>OMSM01000457.1 GCA_900313745.1 uncultured Lachnospiraceae bacterium | reverse complement strand
GCGAAGTACGTCGACGTCATGATCGGCAACGAGGAGGACTTCACCGCCTGCCTCGGCTTCGAGATCGAGGGCAACGACGAGAACCTGAAGGAGCTCAACCTCGAGGGCTACCGGAAGATGATCAGCGAGGCAGCCAAAACTTATCCGAACTTCAAGGCTGTCGCGACGACGCTGCGCACGGTGAAAACCGCCACTGTCAACGACTGGAAGGCCATCTGCTGGGCGGACGGCGAGATCTATATGTCGAGAGAGTACAACGGCCTGGAGATCCTGGACCGCGTGGGCGGCGGGGACTCCTTCGCCTCCGGCCTCGTCTACGGCCTCATGACCACCGGCGATCCCGAGCTGGCCGTCAACTACGGTGCGGCCCACGGCGCCCTGGCGATGACCACCCCCGGCGACACCTCCATGGCCTCCGTGTCCGAGGTGGAAGCCATCATGGGCGGAGCGGGCGCCCGCGTGAAGCGGTAAGACACAGCAGTCCCCCGGAATCGGAGACGGCTGATTTAAGCTGCCGCCGTTCTGAAACAGCTTCAAAAAAAGGTCCCCCGGAAGCATCTGCTTCCGGGGGACCTTTTTCATTTACAGGTTACGGGATCCCGCGGCGGACTTTGGTCTTCAGAACCCGAAGTACTCCTTCGCGTTGTTGTATGAAATGCCCTCGACGATGGCGCGGAGAGCCTTCTCGTCCGCGGGATACTCGCCGTTCTCGACCCATCCGCCGATAATGTCGCAGAGGATGCGGCGGAAGTACTCGTGTCTCGCATAAGAGAGGAAGGAGCGGGAGTCTGTGAGCATGCCCACGAAGGAGGCAAGCATGCCTTCGCTGGCCAGGCTCGTGATCTGCTCCGTCATGCCCTTCTTGTGATCGTTGAACCACCAGGCGGAGCCGTGCTGCAGCTTGCCCACCGCGCCGGCCTCCTGGAAGCATCCCATGATGGTCTCGATCACGGCGTTCTCGTTGGGATTAAGGGAGTAAAGTATGGTCTTCGGAAGCTCTCCTGTCTCATCCAGCGCGTTCAGGAAAGCCGCAAGTTCGTCCGCGGGAGCGGTGGAGCCGATGGCGTCCAGGCCGACATCGGGGCCGAGTTTCTTAAAGAGGCGCACCGCGTTGTTGCGGATGCAGCCGTAGTGCAGCTGCATGACCCAGCCCGCGCGGGCGTATTCTCTTCCGAGGAAAAGGAGCAGTGTCGTCTTGTACTGTTTCGTCTCCTCCGCGGTGAGCACACCGCCGGAAAGCCTCTTCGCAAAGATGGCGGCGACGGTCTCCTCGGACGCCGGCGCGTACGGGACGGTCTCCAGGCCATGATCCGAAACGCGGCAGCCCATCGAGCTGAAGAAATCGATCCTTGCGGAGAGCGCCTTCTTTAAGGACGCGAAGCTGTCGATCGCAGCCCCCGCGGCTGTCCCGAGTTTTGCGAGGTAATCCGCAAATCCGTCCTTCTCGATATTCACCGCCTGGTCCGGACGGAACGCGGGGTACACCGCCACCTCGAAGCCGTCTTCCTTAATCTTCTTATGCCACTCCAGAGTGTCGGCAGGATCGTCCGTGGTGCAGAGCGTCTTTACATTGGAATTCCGGATCAGGTTCCTCGCGGAGAACTCCGGCGTCGCAAGTTTTTCATTGCAGAGCGCGTATACCTCGGCGGCCGTGTCTTCGTTCAGCACGCCGTAATAGCCGAAGTAGCGCTGAAGCTCGAGGTGGCTCCAGTGATAGAGGGGATTCCCGATGGCCATCGAGAGAGTTTTGGCCCAGGCGAGGAACTTCTCATAATCCGGCGCGTCACCGGTGATCAGTCGCTCCTCCACACCCATTGCGCGCATGATGCGCCACTTGTAGTGGTCTCCGCCCAGCCAGACCTGGGTGATGGTGTCAAACCTCCTGTCCTCGTAGATCTCCTGAGGGCTCAGGTGGCAGTGGTAATCAATGATGGGCTGCGGCGCGGCATAATCGTGATACAGATGCTTCGCCGTCTCCGTCGACAGGAGGAAATCCTTGTCCATAAATGCTTTCATCTTCGAAAACTCCATTGAGGCCGGGTTAATGATTTCCGCGCCTTCCGCGCTTCCTAAAGTATAACACAGCGGCGGCGGCAAGGCAGGTTCCGGCGGCCGCGGCACCGGGCTTTCCCTTTTTCCGCTCCGCGGGTTCCACCGTAAAGCTGAACTGGGCAAGCGGCGACTCAAAGCAGTAATACCGGCCGTTCCGGGTAAGCTCCACAGGAGTTTTCACCCCGTCCTCGAAAATGCAGACCGAAAACTCTCCCCAGTCCCCGCCGGGCAGGAAGCGCAGGCGGTGCGAAGCTCCGCCGGTCTCGTTCTCTCCGCCTTCCTCCTCCGGCTCCGTCCTCACCTTGTCCGGCACCTCCTCCGGGATGACGGCGTGCCAGCGCTCAAGCTCACCGGCCTCCGTCAGCTCGCCGTAGAGCGCAATCTCCTCTCCTTCGTCAAAGCTCCCCTCCGCCAGAAGCACGGGCATCCCGCCCTGCCTCCGCTCGCCGGAGGAGATCATGGTCACGATCCTGGTATACTCCGCGATAATCACCTCGTTCTTCGTGATACAGCTGTAGTCCGACCGGCTCCAGCGGCCGATAAAGCCTGTTCTTTCCGGAACGGGTGGGATGCTCTCCTCCGGAATGCTGTCGCCGTAGCGGCACCACAGGGTCGAGACCGCTTCGCCGTCCACGGTGAAATCGAGCTCCAGATCGGTAAAGAGCTCCGCGCCCTGGCTCTCCTCCCTTAAGCGCGCGTAGGCGACCGGCTCGGCCATACCGGTGTAGCTCACGCCGTTTATCCCGTAGGCCGTGTCGGAGTAGTAGATATTGCTGTTCAGGCTTTCGAAATCCAGGTCCTTCACCCAGCCGGCCACCGCCCCGGAGAACTGCTCGGCCCCGGTGATGTTAACCATGGCCGCGGTCCCGGCAATCCTGGTTCCGTACCCGGCGATCCCGCCGACGTAGCGCACGCCGGACACATCGGAGCGCTCGCTGGAATTCCGGATGCTTGCCGCGCTGAAGCCGGCAATCCCGCCGGCGTAATCTCCCCGGCAGACGACCTCTCCCCGGTTGATGCATTCCGAGATCACGCCCATTTCCATATTGCCGGCAATCCCGCCGCAGTAGCTGCCCCGGCTGAGGATTCTTCCCCGGTTTTCCGAGCGGTCGATGATTCCCCGCGCGCGGAAGATGTAGTTGAGCGATCCCTTTCCCATCGTCTGGATGTCCTGCTCGGGATCCAGGTCGTACTCGATGCCGATCGTCCCGGCGATCCCGCCGGCATGGGAGTCCGCCGAAATCTCGCCCTCGTTTACGCACTCGCTGGTCCGGCCCTGGGACGCCTTCCCGATCTCTTCCTCCGAAACGTCCTCGAACCTGCTGTCTTCGTCGTCCCCGTCCTCGTCACTGCCCAGCTGCTGTCTCGCCAGTTTTTCCAGGATATCGAAGATCACGCTGAACTGGTCGGTGATGCCCCGGAGATCGCCGATGGCCGCCGAGGTATCCGCGTGAATACTGTTGTTTAAGCCGTTCACCTCGTTCAGCATTCCGCCAAGGGTGTCATAGAGCTCGTTTCCGGCTTCCCTCGCCTGGGCGCTGACGCCGGACAGCCTGAGGTCCAG
>OMSM01000459.1 GCA_900313745.1 uncultured Lachnospiraceae bacterium | reverse complement strand
GAAAAGCCGCACCGCAATTACTTATACCATCTTATCATAGATTTCGGCATTTCCGACCAAAATACCAAAGCTATTCGTCCGGCTGTTCCTGCGGTGCGCCGGCCTCCGGATGGAAGAAGGCGTAGATCGCCTCCGCCTGCGCCCTGGGGATCTCCGGAACCGAGGCAAGGGTCTCCACGTCGGCCTCCTCGATGTCGTGAATAGACCGGAAGCTGCGCATCAGAGCCTTCCTCCTGGCCGGCCCGATGCCCGGGATCTCGTCCAGCCTGGAGCTGACCTGGGCCTTGCTCCGAAGCGACCGGTGGTACTCGATGGCGAAGCGGTGCGCCTCGTCCTGTATCCTGGTGATCAGCTTGAATCCCTCGGAGCCCCGGTCGATGGGAAGCTCGACGTTGTTGTAGTAGATGCCCCTAGTCCGGTGGAAATCGTCCTTGACCATGCCCGCCACGGGGATATTAAGCCCAAGCTCCTTCAGCACGTCCAGGGCGATGTTCACCTGGCCCCGGCCGCCGTCCATAAGAAGCAGGTCCGGGAACCTCGCAAAACTCCCGAACTCCTCCTCCATCTCCCGCTGCCTTAAGTCCTCCTGCTCCTCCATTCCGTGCTTAAAGCGCCTTGTGAGCACTTCCCGCATGCAGGCGTAATCGTTGGGCCCCGAGACAGTTTTAATCGAAAACTTGCGGTAGTCGCTGCGCTTCGGCTTCCCCTTCTCGTAGACCACCATGGAGCCGACGTTGGCAAAACCGCTGATGTTGGAGATATCGTAGGCCTCCATCCGGTCGGCGCTCCTTAAGCCCAGAAGGGAGGCGATCTCGCGCACAGCGCCGATGGTCCGGCCCTCCTCGCGCTTTAAGCGTTCCTTGTCCTTGGAGAGGATGAGGGCGGCATTCTCTTCCGCGAGGCTGACCAGTTTTTCCTTGCGGCCCCTCTGCGGGACGCTGACCGTGACCTTGCTTCCCCTTCTGGAGCTCAGCCACTCCTCGATCAGGCTCCGGTCCTCAATCTCCTCCTGGATCATGATCTCCTTCGGGATGAAGGGCGTTCCGGCGTAGAACTGATGCATGAACTCCGAGAGGATGTCCGAGCGGGTCCTGCCGCCCACGTGGGTCATGTAGTAGTGCTCGCGGCCGATCAGGCGGCCGTCGCGGATGAAGAAGGTCTGTACCACAGCATCAATATCATATGCCGCTACAGCGGCATATGAGGCAGCTCCGCCTGACGGCGGAGTTGCCGGAGTATCGTCAGGCCAGGAAGCCGCGCCTGAGGGCGCGGTTTCCCGCAAGCTGCACTCTTCGACCTCTGCTGCCGCGGCATTCGAAGCAGCTCCGCCCTCCGGGGCTTCCTCGATGGCCACGGCGATGATGTCCCTGTTCTCCCCGACGCCCTCGGACATCTTCTGCTTCTGGGCCACCTGCTTCACGCTCTCCAGAAGGTCCCTCCAGCGTATGGCCTCCTCGAAGTTCATCTCCTCCGAAGCGGCGTTCATCTTTTCCGTGAGCTCGCGGATCACCGGGGCATAATTGCCCGACAGGAACTCCACCGCCTGGTCGATCCTCCTCCGGTAATCCTCCTCCGAAATGCTCCCCGCGCAGGGGGCGGTGCAGCGGCCCATATGGTAGTTGAGGCACGGCCGCTCCTTCCCGATATCCCGCGGAAGCACCCGGCTGCAGTCCCTTAAGCCGTACATCTTGTTGATGAGCTCTATGGTCTCCCGCACGGCCTGGGCGCTGGTGAAGGGGCCGAAATACCGGGCCTTGTCCTTCTTCATCACCCTGGAGACGAAAATCCTGGGGAAGGTCTCGTCCACCGTGACCTTGATGTACGGATAAGTTTTGTCATCCTTGAGCATCGTGTTGTACTTGGGGCGGTGCTCCTTGATGAGATTGTTCTCCAGCACCAGCGCCTCAAGCTCGGAGTCGGTCACGATATACTCAAACCGGGCGATCTGCTCCACCATGCGGTCGATCTGCGGCCCTCTTCCGACGATCTTCCGGAAGTAGGAGCGCACCCGGCTGTGGAGGTTGACCGCCTTCCCGACGTACATGATGACATCATCCGCGTCGTGCATGATGTAGACGCCCGGACTGTTCGGGAGCTTCTTCAGTTCTTCTTCCACGTCAAAGCCGTGCTCGGCCGCGACCCTGAATTCTTCCATCTGGTCCTCCGGATTAGACTCTTCTTCCGCCGGGGCTTAACTGCGCTTTGTTCCCGCCGAAACTTCCCCGCGCCCCGCTGTATGCTTTACTGCCCCCGGATCCTGGACCCGGGGGCAGTGTGTAATAATCTATGTTTTACTTGCCGGAGTTTCCGGAGGATTCCCCTTCGGTGTCCCCGCCGTTCTTTCTGTCCGGTTTTCCGAGGATGTCCTCCAGTGACACGTTGGAGAACCGCCCCACCGGTCCGGAATTCCTCGACGCTTCCGCCCTTGCGCGCTCCTCGGCGAGTGCCCTCGCGTCTTCTG
>OMSM01000461.1 GCA_900313745.1 uncultured Lachnospiraceae bacterium | reverse complement strand
GCGCGAAGACCGACTGCCTCATCAATGACGTCAGACGTCGCATCCAAAGCGATGAGCACCTTCCGGACCTCCTTATCCCCCCGTCCGGCCAGAAGACCAACGTTGTCCCAGTCCAGAGCAAAGGAGCGCGGGCAGAACTGCTCGATTACCGCGATAAGCTCCCGCATCAGCATAGGTTTCTCCCCTCTCTCAGTGATAATACTCAAGGGCACGGATAATTGCCCTGTACTCCCCGTAAAGCTCCGCTATTCCCGGGCTTTTGCTGTCAGCGGAGGACGCCTCCAGTATGCGGCTCACCGCGCCGCGCCGGCGGATCAGATACTTCTTAAGCACAGGATCCTCCGAATCGAGCAGCACCGGCCCGTATCTCTCCCGGGCATCTTCGTCCGGTCCCTCCGGATCATCCCGGCACGCAGCCCCGCTGCCCGGCAGTTTCCCGGACGCAGCGGGATCCCCCGCTTCCTCCGAAGTGCCCTTCGGCACCGGGACTGCCCGGATAATCTGGTAAAACTTTCCCTTGTCCTCAATCATACTCTCCGCCGCGGCAGTGAAGCCGAGCTCCTTAAGGCTGTGCCTTACCATTGCCGCATCGGACTGAGGGGAGAGCACAAGTGCGGAGAACTGCCGGGTTTTGGCAGGATTCCTTTTAAGAATCCCCGACATAAGGTATCCGCCCATGCCGGAGATGATGAGCTGATCCCCTGGGATTACATCTATGCGGTCCAGTCCGTCGCTCAGGACAGTACGTATTCTGTCCTCAAGGCCTTTCTCCCGGATATGCTCTTCCGCGATGGCGAGAGGTCCCGGCGCGATATCCGCCGCAACTGCACTCTCCGCCCTGCCGCCCGAAACCAGGGCAATCGGGACCAGGGCGTGATCCGTCCCGACGTCGATCACCCGCGGTCCGGGCGTCACCATTCCGACGATGGCCTTAAGCCGGAGCGAGAGTTTTACATCCGCCCTTTCCTTTGCGGCGCCGCCCATCAGTCGAGGTAGTCCTTCAGCTTGCGGCTGCGGCTGGGATGGCGGAGTTTGCGCAGCGCCTTGGCTTCGATCTGGCGGATGCGCTCCCTGGTCACATTGAACTCCTTGCCCACCTCTTCAAGTGTGCGGGCGCGGCCGTCGTCAAGGCCGAAGCGCAGCCGGAGCACCTTCTGCTCCCTGGGCGTCAAAGTATTAAGCACCTCCTGGAGCTGATCCTGCAGCAGGGAGAAAGCCGCAGCATCCGCAGGCACAGGCACGTTGTCGTCCTGGATGAAGTCTCCGAGATGGCTGTCCTCCTCCTCACCGATCGGGGTTTCCAGGGATACCGGCTCCTGGGAAATCTTGATGATCTCCCGCACTCTTTCCACCGGGATGTTCATCTCCTTCGCGATCTCCTCGGGAGTAGGTTCACGGCCAAGCTCCTGAAGCAGCTGGCGGCTCACGCGAACCAGCTTGTTGATGGTCTCAACCATATGAACGGGGATGCGGATCGTCCTTGCCTGATCCGCAATTGCCCTGGTAATGGCCTGGCGGATCCACCACGTCGCATAGGTGGAGAACTTGAAGCCCTTGCGGTAGTCAAACTTCTCCACAGCTTTGATCAGTCCCAGATTCCCCTCCTGGATCAGGTCGAGGAAGAGCATTCCGCGCCCCACATAGCGCTTGGCTATGGACACGACCAGACGGAGATTTGCCTCTGCAAGGCGCTGCTTCGCTTCCTTTGCCTTCTCCTCGTCGTCGCTCTCCATGATCATCGCGAGCTCCGTCTCCTCCTCCGCGGTGAGAAGGGACACCTTGCCGATCTCCTTGAGGTACATCCTGACCGGGTCCTCAATGTTGATTCCCTCGGCGACCGCGTCGATATCGATGTCAAGGCTGTGCTCTACCTCATTTTCCTCCTCCTCGGCAATAAGCTCCGCGTCGGACGGATCATCCTCGTCCATCGTCTCTTCAGGGAGGCTCACAATAATGCCGTTCTGTTCCAGATAGGCGTTAACGATCTCCCACTGCTCATCGTCCAGCTCGAAGCTGCCGAAGAATCCGTCGACGTCCTTCTTGTCGAGAACATTCTTGTTCTTCCTTCCGAGTGCGACCAGTTCCTCAAGCTTCTTTTCCAGTACTTCCTGTAATTTCTCATCCATGTGTACAGCACACTCCTCAATGATTGGTCAATTTGTTCCTGCCGCCAGGGCGCAGGCCTCAACTTACCGTAAATACGGCTTTCTGCAGCTCCTGCAGTTCCTTCTTCGCCCTGATCGTCCGCATCAGCCCCTCCGTATCTCCGGACAGGGCAGACTGCCTGTCGATGGAAGCCTTCTTCACGGATACCGCCAGATCCTTAAGGGCTTTGCTCCGCTCGCTCCCCTTTATCCCGATGTCCCGGACGAAAAGCGCCGATGCGGCGCGCTGTTCCTCCTCGTCGGTGTACATCGCGATATAGCCGCCCGGATCCGGCGGCCTGCCGGCCTCCAGATCCGCAAACAGCCTTTCCGCCACCTGCCTGCAGATACCGGAGGTAAAATCCTCCGCGCCGAGATACCGGCGGATGGACGGAAACACAGACGGCTCCTCACTAAGCCAGGTAATTAAGTACGCCTCGTCTCTCGTTCCGCCCTGAACCGGTGTCCCCGCCGATCCTGCCCCTGCAGGGCCGCTGCCTGCCCCTTTGGCGGAAGAGGACGGCTGTCCCGCAGAGGAACTTTCCTGATTCATAGCCCTTCTCGCCGCCGCAGGGACTCCTCCGTATCCCGCGACGCCGTCCGCGGCCTGCCTCCTGCTGTAAGGGTTTCCTGCGGTCTCCTCCCGGTCAAGCCCGTACGCGCCTACCATCCGTCTTAAGGCTTCCTCATCCATGAAATATTTCGCCGCGACGGAGCGGATATAATTCCCGCGCTCTATCTCGTCCTCAAACCCGGCAAGCTTTTTCGCCGCCTCCCTGCAGAAATCGGTGCGTCCTCCGGGATCCTGCAGGTCATACTGCTGCTCCGCCATCCTGAGTTCAAAGAAGAAGGCATTCTCCGCGTTCTTAATTCTCTCCGCGAACTCCTCCCTGCCGAGCGCCTTCATGAATTCATCCGGATCCTTGTACGGCTTAAGGTCGATCACCCTGGCCCTAAGGCCTGCCTCCCTGAGCACCCCGATATTCCTTAGTGCGGCCCGGATGCCCGCGCCGTCGCTGTCGTAGGCGAGCAGCACTTCCTTTACATACCGCCTGAGGACTGCTGCCTGCCCGGAAGTGAAGGACGTACCAAGCGAGGCTACCGCCTGGGTGAACCCTGCCTGATGCATCGCGATAACGTCCATATAGCCTTCACATAGAATAAAAGCGCTCTGCCTGGACTGCTTGGCGAGGTTAAGGCCGTACAGATTCCTCCCCTTGTCGAAGATCTCTGTCTCCGGGGAATTCAGGTACTTGGGTTTGCCGTCCCCCATAACCCTGCCGCCGAAACCGATCACCCTGTGATTCACATCCTGGATCGGGAATATCACCCGGTTCCAGAATTTGTCGTGAATTCCTCTCTTCTCGTCAAATGCCGCAGCTCCCGAGGCAAGGATAAGTTCGTCGGAGTATCCCTTCTCCCTGAGGTAGGCCGTGAGATCGGAATTTCTCCCGTCCGCGTACCCCAGGCCGAACTTCTTCATCGTCTCCGGAGTAAGAGACCTTCCCTCCAGATACTTCATCCCGGTGCTTCCCCTGGGGGACCGGAGCATCCTGTAGTAATAGGTCGCCGTATCCTTGTTGATGGAAAAGAGAGCTCCGCGCCTTTCCTGCGCCTTCTTCATCTCCTCCGAGAACTCCGCCTCGGGCAGGGTTATCCCTGCCTTGTCCGCAAGAACCTTCAGCGCTTCCTGAAATGTGTAATTCTCATACTTCATGAGAAATGTGATCACGTTTCCGCCGACGCCGCATCCGAAGCAGTGGAAAATCTGCTTGTCCCCGTTTACAGAAAAAGACGGTGATTTTTCATTATGAAAGGGGCAAAGCCCGAAATAGTTCCGCCCCTGTTTTTTGAGATGCACATAAGCTCCGACGACGTCGACGATGTCGTTAGCCGCCCGGACCTTTTCAATCAGCTCGTCAGGATAATACATTGTGCCTCATAGGACTGCGAAAGCGGCACGCCGCCTCGCACCGGAAAGCCGCAGGGAAGCGCCGGCGCCTCCTCAGGGCTACATGATTGACCAGGTTTTCGGGATGAACAGTTCCTCATATCTCGCGATGGCGAACCGGTCCGTCATGGAACTGATGTGGTCGCAGACCAGCCGTTCCCTGCTGTCGCCGAACTCCTCGCGCTTCTTAAGATATGCCGGAAGGTCATCGAAATGTCCGAGATAATAGGTATAGAGAGCCTCCACCAGTGCCTCGGCCTTGGTTTCCTCCCCTTTTGCCGCGGGATTCGTGTACACCCGGTCGAACATGAACGCGCGGAACCCCTTCATTGCTTCCGCCGTCTCCGGTGACATTGCAATCACCGGTCTGCCCATGCTGGTGGTAATAATATCGTGAATGAAATGATCCAGCCTGTCTCTTAAGCTGCGGCCGAGCACACGGGCTATCTCCTCCGGCACATCAGCGTCCGAAAGGATGCCTCCGCGGATCGCGTCGTCCATATCATGGTGGAAATAGGCGATCTTATCGGACAGGCGGACAATCTGCCCCTCCAGGGTCTGCGGCATTCCGCGCGTCTGGTGGTTCGCAATGCCGTCCCGGACCTCGTACGTCAGATTCAGCCCCTGGCCTTCCTTCTCCAGGACGTCCACCGTCCTCAGGCTCTGCTCCGCGTGATCGAACCCCTCTTCACACATACGGTTCAGGGCGCGCTCCCCCGCGTGCCCGAAAGGAGTATGGCCGAGATCATGCCCGAGGGCAATCGCTTCGGTCAGATCCTCATTCAGAGCGAGCGCCCTGGCGATCGTCCTGGCATTCTGTGCCACCTCGAGCGTGTGGGTCATCCTCGTCCGGTAATGATCCCCGTCGGGTGTAAGAAAGACCTGTGTCTTGTCCTTCAGCCTGCGGAAAGACTTGCTGTGGAGGATGCGGTCCCTGTCCCTCTGATAGACAGGGCGGATATCACACTGCTCCTCATCGCGGGCACGCCCTTTCGAGCGGACGGCAAAACTCGCCCACGGCGCCAGGGTGTTCAGCTCTCTTTGTTCCTGCTGTTCTCGTATGAGTGGGATATTCATATAATTCTTATTCCGCGCGGATTCTTAATTTCCTTTTCGGAATACAAAAAACGGACTGCAGTGCAATCTGCCATGCAGTCCGGTCTTTTCTGCGGAAGATGGGACTTGAACCCACACGCTATACCTAGCACAAGATCCTTAGTCTTGCTCGTCTGCCAATTCCGACACTTCCGCGCTTATTGCCTTATCCTTGAGAACTAGTGCAGGAAAAGGGACTTGAACCCTCACTGTGTTGCCACAACAGGCACCTGAAGCCTGCGCGTCTGCCAATTCCGCCATTCCTGCATATTCCGCCGATAAGGATCAGTCCGGTTAAGAACCGATTCGCCAGGCTCTCGCCAGCGACAAGAGATATCATAACTGCTTCGCTCAGGTATGTCAAGCACAAATTTCATCCCATCTGTGATCTGAGCCATGCCGGCAGCTCGCAGCATAGCTGCTCGCTGTCGCGGCATTCGCCGTATGCTCCCGGTAAGCAGCACGTCCATCCGGAAGCAGGCTTCCGATGGACGTGCTGCTTACCGGGAGCGCATGGCTCATTGCTAACGCGCAAAAAGCTCCGTGCAGTCGGAAGACTGCACGGAGCTAAAAAAAATGGGACGGACGGGGCTCGAACCCGTGACCTCTCGCGTGTGAGGCGAACGCTCATCCCAGCTGAGCTACCGTCCCTCGCCGTAACACAAAAGCAATTATATCACCGCATATGTATTTTGGAAATGTTTTTTTGAAGAACATTCCGGCCCGGGATTCACAGCACAGCGAGCATCTCCGGGCATCGCGTCCGGCATCACAGGCTGTGTCGGCATGCCCCGCCGCAGCCCCCTCCCTCCCCGGAAGAGGGCCGCGGCGAATCCAATGCTTTTCCGTCCCTATACGATGATCCGCACGGTCTTAATCTCGTAGGGTCTCATCGGAACTTCGATCCTTCCGCTGTTAACCTGCAGCTGCGACCGTTTGTCCTCCAGCGCGCTGCACTCCCACGCCTCCTTTACCGGGCAGTGCCAGGAAAGGCCAGCCTTCGTCAGTGCATTCTCGCACTCATAGAGCCTGACGATCACACCGTTTCCATCCTCCGCTTTCTTCACGGTCTCGATAACCACATTCGGAGAATCGGACGAGACCAGGCTGAACTCAGGAAGAGCAGCCTTCCCCGGAGCGACCACCGGGCGCTGGTTCAGGAAATACCCTTCCCTCACCGTGCCTCCGTCCCTCCATCCGCCGGCGTGCGGATAAAGCGAGTAGGTGAAGTAGTGCATCTCATAGTCGCACATGGGGTTGGGCTCTATTCCGGACTTGATCAGGGTGAGGCCTACATTCGCATCCTTTACCGAATGGCCGTACTTGCAGTCATTCAGAATACTCACCCCGTATCTCCCCTCCGAGAGGTCGATCCACTTGTGAGCGCCGCTCTCGAACCTCGCCATGTCCCAGCTGGTATTGGTATGTACCTTCCGGGTAAGATTGCCGAACTGGATGTCAAAAGTCGCTTCATCGGTATGGACCGCCAGAGGAAAGTGCACCTTGAGCAGATGCTGGTGCTCCTTCCAGTCCACCTCGGTCACGAAATCGATCCTGCGCTCTCCGGCGTAGAAACGGATTTCCTGCACAATCGTGGAATGGCTGATCCCGAAGACCTGCCTCAGCACGGCCCGGACAGGCCCTGCCTCCGTCCAGGTGCGCTCCCTCAGCCCGGTGACCGGCCACGACTTCTCCGTGTAGTAGATATCGATGTCCCAGTCGTCGTAATAGATTGGCTTGTCCTCGTACATCACGAAGAGATTGCCCTTGCCGCCCTCCTTGAGAACCTCCCTGCCGTTCTCAATGTCATAGATCCCGGTGATCGCGCCGCTGTCGTCGAACCGGACGTCGAAGAACGGAGTTCTGATCCCAAGCCCGTCGGGACTGATGTCAAAACTCTTCCCCCCGGCCGGGGCACTGTCCTCCCGGAGTACCCGGTATCTCCGGTATCCCTTCGCGGGAATTCCCTCAAGATAAACAACGGGCTGTCCCGGACCTCTCTGAACCTCAAACCGGCGTCCGTCCTCGTCAAGAAGCGCGGTTATGCCGTCCGCTCCCGCAACAGGTTCAGTTTTGCCCGTCGCAGGATCCGTCACGGGTCCAGCGAGTTCCACAACACCGCTCCTCTCAAAGCCGGTGGTATTGAAAACCGTAATGTATCCTTCGTCCTCTTCCGTCAGCGCGGATATCCTCTTCTTTATGATCTCCGCCCTCTCGCAGGCCATCTGCGCGTACTCCCGGGCGGTCACCTCGTAAACCTCACGGATGGCCGTGCCGGGAAGAATATCGTGGAACTGGTTCAACAGTATTCCCTTCCAGAGCCGGTCATCCTCCTCTGCCGGATAAGAAACAGCCGGCTCCGCCATAACCCCGAAGAGTTCCAGATCCATCATCGAGAGTTCCGCCTTACGGTTCCCCCTCTTATTGCGGGCGATGGAGGTCAGCGTTCCGCGGTGGTACTCGAAGTAAAGCTCACCCTCCCATACGGGAAGCCTTCTGTTCCCGGAGACTCTCTCCTCCAGATCCCTGAAGTAGTCCCCGGCAAAACGCTGCCTGGCCGCAGGGATGCCCTTCACACCTTTTTTCAGGCGTGCTCCGGTCTCAAGCATCTTTCTGGTCGGCCCGCCGCCCCCGTCGCCGTGGCCGAAGGCGACCAGCACATCGTTGTTGATATCCTTCTGCTGGTACCTATTCCAGGCGCTGATCAGCGAGGCTGAGTGCAGCCTGCCGTTGTACGTTGTGATGAACCGCTCCGTCGGACGGGGATCCTGTGTGGTGATCATATGCGTCAGGATTTCCGATCCGTCGATCCCACGCCAGAGGAAGGTATCGTAAGGCAGCTTGTCGAACTGGTTCCAGGAGATTTTCGTCGTCATGAAATAGCGGATCCCGCACTCCTTCATGATCTGCGGCAGCGCACCGCTGTAACCGAAAACGTCCGGAAGCCACAGCACCACGCTGTCTTTTCCGAACTCCTCTCGGAAGAAGCGCTTTCCATGCATGAACTGGCGGATCAGGCTCTCCCCGCTGGTCAGGTTGGTATCCGACTCGAGCCACATGCCTCCCTCCGGCTCCCAGCGGCCCTCCCGGACTCTCTCCCGGATCCTTCCGTACATCTCCGGATAGCGCTCCTTTATGAAGGAGTACAGCACGGGCTGGCTGGACATAAAGCGGTAATCCGGATACTCCTCCATGAGCTTAAGGACCGTCGCAAAGCTTCTTGC
>OMSM01000463.1 GCA_900313745.1 uncultured Lachnospiraceae bacterium | reverse complement strand
CCAGAGGACGCGCGGCGGTGAAGCCGTATTCGCCTTTTGTCAGTTCCAGATTCTCATACTCGTCGAAGTGGTCCGCGGGGATCCTGGCTGCGAAATCGCGCAGGCCGGTGTGCTCGCCGCGGACGTGGATTACGGTGTTCAGGGCACAGTCCGCGCTGCTTCTTCCGGCAAAGACCGCGTAGTCGCCCTCCTCGACCATAAGCTTGCCGCCGATGGTGTCATAGAAGCGGAATTCCTGGGTGTTGAAGCTAAGGCAGACATGGCGGGTTTCGCCCGGAGCCACGTTCTTTACGCGCCGGAATGCGAGGAGCTGCTTAAGCGGCTTGGGAACGCGGGATGCAGGCGCGGTGCCGTAGACCTGGGCAACCTCGTCGCTCGCCGCGGATCCGGTGTTGGTGATGTCGAATTCCACGCGGAACCTTGTGGTGTCCTCCGGAACCACGGAGAGATTCTCGTAGCGGAAGTCCGTATAGGTCAGGCCGAAGCCGAAGGGATACATCACCTCGCCGTCGAAGTAGCGGTAGGTGCGCTTCCCCTTGATGATATCGTAGTCGTCGATGGAAGGGAGCTGGTCGTCGGAGGCGTACCAGGTCATGTTCAGGCGCCCGGCGGGGGCATATTTGCCATACAGTACCTCGGCCATCGCCTCACCCATGTCCTGGGAGCCGGTAGCGCTCCAGACAACTGCCGGAAGCTCCTTCTCCAGTCCGTTCATCGTGTACGGATAGTTGCAGAACATCACCAGGATGGTGTTCGGATTGGCAGCAAAAACGCTGCGGATGAGTTTTTCCTGCTGCGGCGGGAGGGCGAGGGTGGAGCGGTCGATCTCCTCCTTGGCGTTGATCATCGGGGAGCAGCCCACGGCGAGAATGACCTTGCCCGCCTTCTTCGCGGCCTCCGCGGCGGCTGCAGCGCCGTCCTCGGTGATCTCGACGGTGAAGTGCGCGCCTTTCGCGGCAGGATTGCCCATATCCGCGAGATCCGCGCGGAGGCGTCCGTCTTCGGCAACGCCGACAGGAACGCGGAAACGGGAGATCAGGGTGGTCGTGCCGTCCGCGTTTTCCTCTAAGAAGAAGCGCTCCATGACGAACCAGTCGAAGGGCGCGGTGCGGGTGCAGACGACCGCGCCGGGTTCGCCCGCATTAAGCTGCTGTCCGCTGTTGCTGGGGATGCAGGTCTGCCAGAAGAGGCCGGTGCGCACGCTCTTTATGGTGAAGTTGCCCGAGCCCCAGTCCATGAGGTAAAACTCCTCCGGCTTTCCGCCGAGGCGGAGCGTGCCGTCGTCATCCATGGACACAGCCTTGCCGTCCAGCTTAAGGACGATCCTGTCGTAGCCCTCCACCGCGGGGAAATCCTCTCCGGTGACGGTCTTTAAGCCGTCCTGCAGCGTGGTCTTGCGAATGGGCTCGCCGCCGTACCAGTCCTGATACCAGACGTCGGCGATGGGGCCGATGAGTGCGGGGCGCTCATCCGCGGAGAGCGGCAGGATACCGCCGTCGTTCTTTAAGAGGACAACGGACTCCCTCGCCACCTGGCGGCTGATCTCCTGGTGAGCTTCGCTGTTGATGTCGTCCTCCGTGTAGTCCGCGTAGGGGTTCCCGGGCTCGCGGTCGTAATAGCCGAGGCGGATCTTCACGCGCATCGCCGCGCGGATGGCTTCATCGATCTGCTCCTCGGTCAGAATGCCGAGCTCGTAGGCATCCTTCGCTGCCTGGCGGACCACGACAGGGCCGTCGAGCATTCCGTCCACGCCGGCCTTCAATGCGGCGGCGATGGTGTCATAGTGGTTGCCGTAGTAGTGGTGGACGTTCTTTACCAGGGACATCGCGCCGCCGTCGCCCACCGCGTAGGTCATCCCGTACTGTTTCTTGAGAATGTTCTTCACTTCCGGGTTCAGGATGCCGGGGATGCCGTTGATCTTGTTGTAGGCCGTCATTACGCCCATCGCGCCGCCGTTCTCGATAGCCCTGCGGAAGGGCTCCAGATACAGCTCATAGCGGTTGCGGGGAGTGATGGTGGCGTTTTTCCAGCCGCGGCCGTCCTCGGTGTTGTTGGCGTAGAAATGTTTGAGCATGGAGGCGCAGCGGATGTAGAAGGGGTGGTCGCCGCGCATGCCCCGGACATAGGCCGAGGCCATCTCGCCGGTCAGTGTCGCGTCTTCGCCGTAGGCCTCCTCGTTGCGGCCCCAGCGGGGATCGCGCTCAAGGTCGATAGTAGGCGCCCAGCGGCAGAGTCCGCCGGGAACGGGCTTGCGCTTGTCCACGACGCGGGCCTCGATTCCCACGACCCTGCCGGCCTCCTTAAGGATTTCCGGATCCCAGGTGGCGCTCATTCCGATGGGCTGCGGGAAGGAAGTGGTAAGATCGGGGGCGGAGACGATGCCCTGGTCGTTGCGGCCCTGCACGCCGTGGGCAGCCTCGCCGCCCAGGCCGGTTAACGGCACGCCGGCGGCCTTGCTCTCCCCGCCGCGGGAGGTAAGGCTGTCCAGCTTCTCCTCGATGGTCATGTGGCGAAGAAGCCAGTCAATGCGTTCCTCCAGGGGAAGATGCCGATCCCAGAGAGGGGTGTTTTTATTCGTAAAATCTGCCATAGTCATACCTCACAGAAAAAGGGCACGTCCTAAGCGAACATGCCTGCTTTAACTTAGTTTACCACATCGGGCGGGCTGACACACCGCCATGTATTCCGGACGAAGCGGCACATCCCGGCGCAGAAGAAGAACCGGCACCGCACACTGCGCGGTGCCGGCTCTGTCAGCCGTACTGGAAGGAAGCCTGCACAGGTAAAAATTTCACCTGCGGTTTACTTCATCAGCTCGACCTTCTCGGCGATGAACGCGGTGTAGGCGTCCTCGCACTCCTTAAGGCCGTTGGCCTCGAACTCGGCGATCATCTCGTTCCATGCATCCTCGTACTGATCCTCGGGGACAGTGACGAGCTTCACCAGAGCAACCTGGGCGATATCATTCAGGATGCCTTCCATATCGGTCAGCTCGGTAGGCTTCTGGTATGCCCACAGCGCGGAGTACGGAGGAAGATCAAACTCGCTGGGTGACGGGAAGAGGTCGATGAAGGCCTCTGCGCCGAGCGCGGCAAGGATTTCCTTCTGTGCGTCGTTGTAAGAT
>OMSM01000464.1 GCA_900313745.1 uncultured Lachnospiraceae bacterium | reverse complement strand
TCCAGCTCGTACGAAGCACTGCCCCTCTCGAAAGCGAGAGCGGTATACACCGGTGCCTCCTCCCCGGCGGCAGCGACGCTGTCCGATACAGGAACATACCCCAGGGCAGCGATGAGTTCCTGTCCCGGCTCGCTAACGAGCCACTCCGCGATCTGCCTCGCCGGGGAATCCTCCGGCTCCTCCTCCCGGATCACCGCGTAGAAATCATTGGTGTAGGGATACTCCCCGGACTGAATGGTTTTGTTGTCAGGCTCCACGCCGTTGACGGCCATGAACCGCAGGTTGGGCATGCTGTACATGTTGCGGGCGTAGAAGTAAACCGAGTAGCCGAGGGCGTTCTCCTCGTTGGAGTAGCCGGATACCTTCTCGATAAGCTCGCCCATCTCCGAGGGCACCATGTAGCTTGGCGCCGGCATGGGTTCCGTTCCCTTTAAGACCAGGTTTTCCATGAGGGTCTGGGAGCCGGAGTTGGCCGAGCGCTGGAAGGCGAGGATCTCCAGGTTGCTGCCGCCCAGTTCCGACCAGTTGCGGATTTTGCCGGTGTATATGTCAATCAGCTGATCCTCGCTCAGGTTCTCCACCGGGTTGCCTGTATTGGCGAGAAAAACCAGAGCGTCCTTGCCGATGGGCATGAAATCCAGCGCCCCCGCGTATTCATCCAGGTACTCCCGGATCTCCGCGGAGGGCTCGTAGGCGATCACCAGGCGGGTCGCATATTCCTCCTCCATATCCGACGAAAGGCCGTAGAAGGCATAGTCTGTCTTGGTATGTGTGATGGCCTGCTCCGCTTCCTCCTCACCCGCCCCGGTGCAGATGCGGTAGAGCGCGTACGAAATCGGCAGTGTCGCCGTGGATCCGTCGACCAGCGGATAGGTCTCGGGCGTGAGCTCCGGAAGCCCCGAAACATCGATATTCTCCCAGACGACGGGCTCCTCAGTTCCCATATTCCCGGTATCCGGACCGGGCAGCGTCTCCCCCGCGGAATTCGCGACAATCATCGCGGCGAGAGCTGCCGCGAGCCTTCCTAGTAATCTGCTCATAGATACCTCCTCTCATCGATTCTGTCATTGCGTCAAAACTGCCTCCGGCTGCCCTGCGGCACGCTGCTCTGTCTGCCGGAACTTCTGCTTCGGCAGGCGGTCCTGCTTACTCCTCTTCAAACGGCACATCAAAGGACGGGAAAGCGAGCACACCCGTATTGACAGCCTTAAGTGCCGCAAAAATCTCCTCAGGATCCGTGCTGTCCGTGAGGATCAGGCTGTACCGGAACTGATGGAAGCCTCCGAGGGACGCCTTGAAATTGGTCTCCCAGAAATTGTTCATCACCCAGGAGTACACCTTGTCCGTGTTCTTCATCTCCGGATCCCCGGAGAGACGGATATCGTGGGGAAGAAGTGTCCCCATGCTGATCATCGGCGCGTCCTTTAATGCGACAGCGGCCGAGCCTTCCGGACCCACCCATGCGAAGCCGTTCTGCAGCTCGTAGTAATCCGCGCAGGTGCCTGGGATCTGATCGATCCTCGGACGGAAAACGCAGCCGGTCTTGTCCGCATAGAGCACCGAGTCCCCACTGTCAAAGGGAAACGTGAGATACAGGTTCTCCGGCTCGATCCGGCTCTCCTTGTTCAGGCGCAGATCTGCGTCAAGCCTCGCGGCATCCCGGTAAGCGGTGAGGATCAGCTCTGTCTGCAGGCTTCCCTCCAGCGCATAGGTAAGGATCACCCTGGACAGAACCGGGCCGTGATCCACGAGCCGCACATCCTGAAGGCGTCCGAAACTCCTGAGGGTATGCGGCGCCTTGCGGTTTCTGCCCATGTTCCGCCGTTCCGTGCAGGGATCCGCCTTTACAGGCGTGAACTCATACACCGGGCAGAACGCCGTCTCATCCGGGTCGGTGATCAGCTCCCGCCCGTGCTTCCTGTCATAAATAGACGTAATTCCTTTCCCGATCTTCCACCGGATATGCAGGAAAGGCGTAATCATTTCGAAGGGGGTCAGCACCCAGTCCGGATCCCGGAACCGGTCCCCGGCAAAATCCTCCACCCCGTCGGCGCCGTAGCTGCAGGTCACGCCGACCGAGCGGACCGGTTCGGGCGGAAGCTCCTCCAGCCGGAAGCTCGCGTGCTCGAAGGGCTTTAAGCGCACCAGGATGTTGAATTCCTTCCCTCTGGCGACCTGGGTGATCTGGAAGGGGACCTCCTCTCCGGTCTGTTCACTGACCAGCCGGAAATGCCGATGGGTGAACAGGATCTCCAGATCGATCAGGGCTGCGGCGGTCACCGGCACTGGATTCGGGTTCACCGCATGCAGGCGGTAGTCCTTCCAG
>OMSM01000466.1 GCA_900313745.1 uncultured Lachnospiraceae bacterium | reverse complement strand
GGTGCTCGCGATCCGCGACGCGCACAGCAGGGGCGAGGAGGAAGTCATCAGATCCATGGCGGATATCACCATGGATGATTTCACCGGCCTGACGGGACTTATCAATGCTTAATAAATTCAAGGGAAAACAGGGATATATCCGCAGGCAGCGCATGATCGTGACCGCTGCGGCAGCCGCACTTCTTGCTGCGGATCTCGTCATGTTCTTTACTGCAAAACAGCATTTCGGGACGAACAGGAACATTTTCTCGGTTTTCGCCGCACTGATCTGCCTCCCGATAGCAAAGTGGACGGTGAGTGCGGTGATGTTCTGGCGGGCGAGGGGATGCTCGGAAAGTGCGGCCGGACTGATAAAGGAGCACATCGGCTCTCTCTGCGGTTTATACGACCTCTACATGACCAGCTATCAGGAGAATTTCCAGGTCAGCCATATAACGGCAGCTGCGGGAAGCGTGTGCGGCCTCTGTGAGGCTGAAGGCACGGATGTGAGGGCCGCGGAGAAGCATATCCGTACCATGCTCGAGAACAACGGTTTCCGCGGCTATAGTGTAAAACTCTTTACGGATCCCGCGAAGTACGCGGAGAGGCTGGATTCGCTGAACAGGCTTTCTTCCGGAGAGAAGCCGGCGGAGGCTGTGGCGGAACTGCTGAAATCCCTGTCAATATAAGGGCAACGCGATGGAAATGCTGCGGATCACTGGCCAGGAGAGCGGCCAGCGGCTGGACAAATACTTAAGGCGGCGGTTCCCCGGTGCCCCGTTTTCCTTCCTGCACCGGATGCTTCGCAGGAAGAACATCACGCTGAACGGGAGAAGGGCTGACGGCTCCGAGCTGATCTCGGCCGGGGATGAAATACGCCTGTTTCTTTCGGAGGAGACCATTTCCTCCATGCGCGCGGGAAAAGCACAGCCTGCCGGTGTGTTTTCCGGGAAAGAAAGCGCCGGGGCTTCCGGCAATGCGTCCGCCGCCGGTGCATCCGGGGAGAGGATTTCCCGTCCGCCGGCATTCGGGATCATCTATGAGGACAGCGATATCCTGATCGCCGACAAGCCGGCGGGGCTGCTGACCCAGAAGGCCTCCGCGGGGGACCGGTCATTAAACGACGAGCTTGTCCGCTATCTTCTGGACACGGGAAAGGCCGCTCCGGAGTCTTTTCATTATTACAGGCCGTCGGCGGTGAACCGCCTCGACAGGAACACCTCCGGCATTGTGCTCTGTGCACTGACGCTCCGGGGAGCGCAGTTCCTCTCGGAGATGATCCGGAGCAGGCAGGTCCGGAAATACTACCGGATGGTGGTTCTCGGGGCGGTGCATAAGCCGGGCGAGATCACAGGCGGGCTGATCAAGGACAGCAGGACCAACACAGTCGCCTTCGCGGACGGGGAGGACGCCGGGATGGCATCGCGCACGGTATACCGCCCGGTCCGTACCGGGAAAAGGTACACGCTCATCGAAGCTGAGCTTGTGACAGGGCGCACTCATCAGCTGAGAGTACATATGGCTTCCGCGGGGCACCCGATTCTCGGGGATCCGAAATACGGCGACCTTAAAGAGAACCGCAGGCTGAAGGACCGCTTCGGGATACGGCACCAGCTTCTTTGTGCTGCAAGGCTTGTGTTCCCTGAGACGGAGGGGGAATTCGCACGCCTCTCCGGAAGGGAGTTTAATGCGCAGCTTCCGGAGGTTTTCCGCAAAGTGATGGAGGCGGAGCAAGGAGAGTTTTGACACAATGGCTACATGGAGTTCCCGCGGACTGCGCGGTTCCACGCTGGAGGAACTGATCAACCGGACCAATGAGAAGTACCAGGAGCAGCATCTCGCCCTGGTGCAGAAGATTCCTACTCCCATTACGCCCATCAATATCGACAAGGAGAGCCGCCACATCACGCTGGCATATTTCGACCAGAAGAGCACGGTGGACTATATTGGTGCGGTTCAGGGTATACCGGTCTGCTTCGATGCGAAGGAGTGCGCGGCGTCGACCTTTTCCCTGCAGAACATCCATGAGCACCAGGTGCGCTTCATGCAGGAATTCGAGCGCCAGCAGGGGATTGCCTTCTTCCTGATCTCCTTCACCGCGAAGGATTTCTATTATTATCTGGCCTTCAGGCATTTCCTTCCCTTCTGGGAGAGGGCCCGGGCGGGCGGAAGGAAGAGCTTCCGGCTGGAGGAGCTCGATCTGACCTGGGTGCTCCCGAAGAAGCAGGGAGTGCTGGTGCCTTATCTGGAGATGATCAACAAGGATCTGTCGGAACGGGAGGAAGAGCATGGCGATGAGTGACATGAAACTGAAGCTTCTGCATACCCCCGAGGGCGTCCGGGACATCTACGGGGCAGAACTCGGCCGGAGGAACACCATCATCGGCCGGATCCGTGAGAGAATGAGGCTCTACGGGTACTCCGAGATCCAGACGCCGACCTTTGAATTCTTTGACGTTTTCTCCCGGGAGATCGGTACGACGCCCTCCAGGGAGCTCTACAAGTTCTTCGACAAGGAGGGGAACACCCTTGTCCTGCGCCCGGATTTCACGCCGTCCGTCGCGAGATGCGCGGCGAAATACGGGGAGCCGGGCGGTGCGCCGATGCGCTTCGCCTACCAGGGAAGCACCTTCGTCAATGCTTCCTCCCTGCAGGGAAAACTTAACGAGTCGGTCCAGATGGGTGTGGAGCTGATCGGCGAGCCTTCGGCGGAGGCGGACGCCGAGGTAGTTGCACTTCTGATTGAGTCCCTTCTGGACACGGGCCTGGACCGCTTCCAGGTAAGCGTAGGAAATGCCGGATACTTCCGCGGGATCTGCGCCGAGGCGGGGATCGGTCCGGAGGCAGAGAACGCCCTCAGGGACGATATATCGGGCAAAAACTATTATGCTGCGGAAAAGCTCCTCCTCGGGCTGAATATTTCTGACGCGATGAGGGAGAAGATACTGAACGTGACCCTTGCGGCCGGTTCGGCGGATACGCTGGACGAGGCTCTCGCCGGGGCGGGGAACGAGCGCTCGGAGGCGGCAATCGACGGGCTTAAGGCCTTCTATTCCGCACTTAAGGGCTACGGCCTTGAGCGCTTCGTCAGTTTTGACCTCTCCATGCTCAGCAAGTACGATTATTACACTGGGATCATCTTCCGGGGCTACACCTACGGGGTAGGAGAGGCAGTCGCCGCAGGAGGCCGCTATGACCGCCTGATCAGCCACTTCGGGCAGGACATGCCGGCGGTGGGCTTCATGATCCAGACGGAGTATCTTGCCGAGGCGCTGCGCTCCCAGGGTATAGCGGTCCCGCTGCCCCCCGCGCCCGTCGAGATCAGTTATACGAAGGAGAGTTACGCCGAGGCAGTATCCAGGGCGAGACAGCTCAGGCAAAAGGGAACTGCGGCGGTGCTTCTTGGACCGTCCGGAGTGGAAGTTCCCGGAACGGATAAGTCTGCGGAACCGGGACCAGACGGGAGGAAGAGATGAAGGACGGCTATCTCACAGTCGCGCTGACCAAGGGAAGGCTTGCGACGAAGACACTTGAGCTCTTTGAGAAGATCGGCTGCCCCATGGAGGAGATGAAGGATCCGGACACGCGCAGGCTGATCTTCGCAAATGAGGAGAAAAAACTCCGCTTCTTCCTTGCCAAGGGACCGGACGTGCCGACTTACGTGGAATACGGTGCGGCGGACTTCGGCGTCGCCGGTGCGGACATCATCATGGAGGAAAACCGGCGTGTCTACGAGGTGCTGGACCTGGGATTCGGCAGGTGCAGGATGTGCGTCTGCGGCCCGGCGGAGGCGGCGGAGCTCCTGAAGCATCACGAGTACATCCGTGTTGCAACCAAATACCCAAGGATCGCAAGGGAATATTTCTACAGCATTAAGATGCAGACAGTGGACATCATCAAGCTTAACGGCTCCGTGGAGCTTGGTCCGATAGTCGGCCTCTCCGATGTCATCGTGGATATTGTGGAGACGGGGTCGACTCTCAGGGAGAACGGGCTCACAGTCCTCGAGGAGGTCGCGCCGCTCTCGGCCAGGATGATCGTGAACCAGGTCAGCATGCAGATGGAGCAGGAGAGAATAAGGGAGATTATCCGGGCGCTCAGGGAAGCGCTGCACTGAAACGGAGGGAAATTAAGCCGATGCGGATTGTAGAGTTGAACGAGGAGACAAGGGCCGGACTTCTGGAGGCGCTTCTTAAGCGAAGTCCTGTGGACTACGGCGAGTATGAGGAAGCGGTAGCCGGAATCATTGAGAATGTCCGCACGAGGGGCGACGAGGCTGTCTTCGAGTATGAGAAGCGCTTTGACCGATGCGATCTGGATGCCGGCAGCGTGCGTGTAAGCCGTGAGGAGATAGACGAGGCCTATTCCCTGCTGGATCCGGAATTCATCGCGGTGATGAGGAGGGCGGCAGAGAATATCCGCGCCTATCACGGGAAACAGGTTACCCAGAGCTGGATCTCCACCGGCGAAGACGGGACTATCCTCGGCCAGAAGGTTACGCCGATCTCCGTCTCCGGCTGCTATGTGCCGGGCGGGCGGGCAGTTTATCCCTCCAGCGTCCTCATGAACGTGATTCCGGCGAAGGTCGCCGGTGTAGGAAGAATTGTAGTGTGCACTCCTCCGGACAGCAGGGGGAAGGCGCCGGCAGGCACGCTTGCTGCCGCGGATATCGCGGGGGCGGACGAGATCTACAAGATCGGCGGGGCACAGGCGATCGCGGCGATGGCTTTCGGCACGGAGAGTGTCCCGAGAGTGGATAAAATCACCGGTCCCGGCAACATCTACGTAGCTCTGGCGAAAAAGGCCTGCTTCGGCTATGTAGGCATCGATTCCGTCGCCGGCCCCAGCGAGATACTTGTGATCGCGGATGAGACGGCCAATCCCCGCTATGTCGCGGCGGACCTGCTCTCCCAGGCGGAGCATGACCCTATGGCAAGCGCAATCCTTCTCACTGATTCCGGGGCGCTGGCGGAAGCGGTATCCGGGGAGATTGAGGGCTTCTTAAAGGAGCTCCCGCGCGCGGAGATCATCCGGGAGTCCCTGGACAATTACGGCTATCTCTTCGTCGGAAAGAACATGGAGGAGCTCATCGACGCGGCGAACGCCATCGCCTCCGAGCACATGGAGATCGTGACAAAAGATCCCTTCGAGGTAATGACGCACATCCGGAACGCCGGCGCGATTTTCCTGGGGGAGTATTCCTCCGAGCCTCTCGGGGATTACTTCGCAGGCCCGAACCACATCCTGCCCACCAACGGAACGGCGAGGTTCTTCTCCCCTCTGGGCGTGGATCAGTTCGTGAAGAAAAGCAGCATAATTTCCTATTCCAGATCCGCGCTGGAGAAGGTGCACAGGGATATCGAGCTCTTCGCCGAGAACGAGGGACTCGGAGCCCACGCGAATTCGATCAGGGTGCGTTTTGAGGAGGACGGCAATGCGTGAAGCAGCACTTAGACGTACGACAAAGGAGACGGACATCCGGATGAAGCTTAATCTGGACGGAAGGGGAAGTGCCCGGGTGGACACGGGGATCGGCTTCTTTGACCATATGATGGACGCCTTTGCCAGGCACGGGCTCTTTGACCTGGAGCTTGAGGTAAAGGGGGATCTTAACGTGGACGGCCACCACACTGTCGAGGACACGGGGATCGTGCTCGGTGAGTGTATTAGGGAAGCCGTCGGCGACAAGAAGGGAATCCGGCGCTACGGAAGTTTTATCCTGCCGATGGATGAGGCCCTTGTGCTCTGTGCGGCTGATCTCTGCGG
This sequence comes from uncultured Lachnospiraceae bacterium, assembly GCA_900313745.1. Classification (GTDB taxonomy): domain Bacteria; phylum Bacillota; class Clostridia; order Lachnospirales; family Lachnospiraceae; genus CAG-791. The sequence goes on along the minus strand of OMSM01000466.1, from coordinate 5,174 downwards.
GAGACCCTATTTTGTGATGGACGCGGAGTTTCCTTCGCCGATGACAGGAGACTTCGACAACCAGCTGGTGAGGGAGTTCTTCTACTCGGTATCCTACGCTGCCGGAATGAACCTGCATTTTAAAATGCTCTCCGGGAGCAACTCCCACCACATGATCGAGGCGATGTTCAAGGCTTTTGCCAAGGCACTGGATATTGCGGTTTCCACTGATCCCCGCATAGAGGACGTACTTAGTACGAAGGGCGTGTTATGAAGACTGCAGGTGAGGCAAAACTGTTCCTGACATCCATCTATCTCGACGGCCAGAGGGCGGTGAAGAGCCTGAAGGATCACTCTCCGGTGACCACGCCGGAGGGCTTTCCCGTGCCCCCGGTGACGCTGGCGCGCCGTTTCGAGGAGAAAGGCGCGGACGGGATCATCCTGTTCGATCTCTCGGTTACGGAGGAGAAGCACCAGGAAGCCCTGGATGCCATCCGCTCGGTCTGTGAGGCAGTCCGGATCCCGGTGACCGGCGCGGGCAGGATTAAGCGCATGGAGGACGTAAAGAAGCTTCTCTACGCCGGGTGCGACATGGCCGCGCTCAATTACTCCAAGAAGGAGAACATCGAGCTGACCCGCGAGGTCGCCGACAAGTTCGGCGCCGAGCGCATCGCCGCCTGCTACAGGGCAACCGATGCGATTACGGAGAACGAGGAGCTGATCCGGAGCTCGGTGAGCCGGCTGATTCTCATCGACGAGGCGATGATCAAGGAGGCTCTTGACCTGATCGACCTCCCGACAGTGATCATGATGCCGGATATCTCCCTCGACAAGCTTCTCGATTTCTTCCGCTCTCCAAAAGTCGTAGGCATCGCCGGCGGTGCGGTCAATGACAACGCGGACGCCCTGAAGCAGCTGAAGGAGCTCTGCGAGGAGAACGGCATCGTCATGATGCGGCCGGAGGCCGTGATTCCCTGGGAGGAGTTCAAGAAGGATCTCATGGGCCTGGTTCCCGTGGTCGTCCAGGAGGATTCCACGGACGAGGTGCTCATGGTGGCCTACATGAACCGCGAGGCCTACGAGACCACGATACGCACCGGGAAGATGACCTATTACTCGAGAAGCCGCCACGCACTATGGGTAAAGGGGGAGACCAGCGGCCACTTCCAGTATGTAAAATCGCTGACCGCGGACTGCGACACGGATACCATCCTCGCCAGGGTGGAGCAGATCGGGCCGGCATGCCACACCGGAGCGCATTCCTGCTTCTTCAGGAAAGACATCAGTTTTGGCGAAAGCGCGCCCAAAATCAAGAATACCCTGGAGAAGGTGTACGACGTGATCCAGGACCGCAGGTCACACCCGAAGGAGGGCTCCTACACCAACTACCTCTTCGAGAAGGGCCTCGACAAGATGCTTAAGAAACTCGGCGAGGAGAGTACGGAGATCGTCATCGCCGCGAAGAATGAGGACAAGCGGGAGATCGTCTACGAGATGGCGGATTATCTCTATCATCTGATGGTGGTTATGGCCGAGAAGGAGATCACCTGGCAGGAGATCAGCGACGAGCTCGACCGCCGGGAGCAGAAGAAGTGAAAATAATCCTCTCCTCCGTAAGCGGCACGGATTTTGCCGCCGCGGTTGACGACCGCGGCCGTATTGCAGAGATGAAGCCCGTAAGGGAGTGGATTTTCAATGTCGGCGACGTCATTCTCGGCAGGGTCGCGGACCGCGTGCCGGGAATCGGTGCCGCCTTCGTGCGGCTTGTTCCCTCGGGGAAGGCCGCGGAGAATGCCTATCTTGCGTCGGAGGACACCCCGGACGGGATCCTTCCCGCCCCCGAACGGGTTGTGCCTGTCCAGATAAAAACTCTTCCTCATGACGGGAAGCCGGCCAGGGTGACCATGAATATCACTCTCGGCGGGCGCTTCCTTGTTGCTCTCACCGGTTCCGGGGAGGGAGCGCTCCGCATCTCGAAGAAGATTAAGGATTTGGAGCGGACAAAACTTAAGGAGTGGATGCAGTCTGTCCTTAAGACACCGGAATCCTCGGATTTCCGCTGCGGCTTCATCGTCCGGACGGAAGCCTCGGGACTCTCCGGGACGGAGGAAGGAAGGACAGCCCTGCTTAAGGAGATGAAGGAACTCTCCGCACTTGCGCAAAGCCTTTTCACGAGGGCAGGGATGAGGACCGACTACAGCCTCCTTTACCGGGCTCCGGACGCGCTGAGCGCGATGGCGGAATCTCTCAGGCCGGAGGAGATCATCCTGGATACAGGCTCGGGTTTTGACCGGGAGAGCACCTCCTTACCCGCGGTGCCTGTCAGGGAATACTCTGATCCGGGCGGAAGCACCTATCTTAAGGTCATGGGTTACGGAGGCCAGCTGAGGACAGCGCTGGAGCGGAAGGTCTGGCTTAAGTCCGGCGCGTTCCTTGTCATCGACTGCACCGAGGCGATGACGGTTATAGACGTAAATTCGGGAAAGCACACCGGAGGGCATAAGGATGTCCACGCTCTGGAGGTCAACCTTGAGGCTGCGGAGGAGATCTTCATGCAGATCCGGCTGAGGAACCTCTCGGGCATCATCGTCGTTGATTTCATCAACATGGACCGCGCCGGGGAGGAGGAGCTGGGCCGGAGGATGAATCTTCTGGCGAAAAAAGACCCGGTGCAGACGGACTTTATCGATTTCACTCCCCTTGGCCTTGCCGAGATCACAAGAAAGAGGGAGGGCTGTCCGCTGAAGGATTATCTTTTTCTTGACAAGTAAATCCACTGTATGGTATTAATACATGGTATGCCGCATGGTGAGGTGGGAAAGGTCGCTTAAACTGTCCAGGTGCCGCAGTTCCCGCAAAGAACGGAGGAGAAAGAATCATCCGTCACCGTAATCAGCGGCGCGACAACACTTAAGGAGGGTACCTATATGTATGCAATTATCGCAACAGGCGGAAAGCAGTACAAGGTTTTCGAGGGCGATCTGGTCCGCGTCGAGAAGCTTGATGCCGAGGTCGGAAGCTCTGTGACTTTTGAGGATGTGGTCGCGATCGGCGGCGACACCATGAAGGTTGCGGACGAAGTCAAGGGTGCGACGGTCACCGGTACGGTCGTGAAGCAGGACCGCGCGAAGAAGGTCACCGTTTATCACTACAAGTCCAAGAAGGGCTATCACAAGAAGAACGGCCATCGCCAGGCCTACACCGCGGTCAAGATCGAGAAGATCAACGGCTGAGGAGAGAACGGATGATACGCGTTCAGGTAGACCGGAACGCGGAAGGCGCGTACACAGCCTTTCGGGTCAGGGGACACGCGGGCTACGCCGAGGCAGGTGAGGATATCGTCTGCGCAGGTGTTTCTGCAATCGTGATCAACACGGTAAACTGTCTCACGGACCTGACGGAAGATGATGTGGATGTCCGCTTTGACGAAGAAAACGGCGGCGATATCAGCGTGGTTTTCCGGAAGAGAGCGACGGGGGATGGACAGTTTCTCATCGACTGCATGCTTCACGGGCTGGAATGGATTAAGCGCCAGTATGGCGGACGCTACCTGAAATACGAGATTCGAGATTAAGGAGGCAATCATTATGTTAAATTTAGACCTTCAGTTCTTTGCCCATAAGAAGGGACTCGGCTCCACCAAGAACGGCCGTGATTCCAATGCGAAGCGCCTCGGCGCCAAGAGAGCGGACGGCCAGTTCGTCAAGGCCGGCAATATCCTCTACAGACAGCGCGGGACCAAGATTCATCCCGGTGTCAACGTAGGCCGCGGCGGTGATGATACTCTGTTTGCTACGGCAGACGGAATTCTTCGCTTTGAGCGCTCCGGAAAGACCAACACAAAGGCTTCTGTCTATCCGGTCGAGGAGAAGTAATCAACAGATATGATTCTCTGAGGGGCTTCAGTCGGACTGAAGCCCTTCTTTTTTACGCGGAAAGCGTCTTCCGCGGTGCCGGGGAGACGTTCCGGTGATCCGGTACGGATAAGGACGACAGTATATGTTTACGGATAAGGCTAGAATTACGGTTTCAAGCGGTAAGGGGGGTGACGGGCACGTCTCCTTCCGCAGGGAGAAGTTTGTCCCCGCGGGCGGCCCGGACGGCGGCGACGGCGGAAACGGCGGCGACGTGGTCTTTGTCGTGGACGACGGGGCAAATACCCTTGCGGATTACCGGCATCTGCGCAAGGTCTCCGCACAGAACGGCGAGGACGGAAGAAAGAAGCGCCAGGCGGGAAAGCGGGGCGAGGATCTCGTCCTCAAGGTTCCCGAGGGCACCGTGATCAAGGATGCACAGAGCGGCAGGGTGATCGCGGACATGTCCGGCGGGCTGAAGAAATACGTGCTTTTAAAGGGCGGCCACGGCGGAAACGGGAACCAGCACTATGCAACGGCGACAATGCAGGCACCGAAGTACGCGCAGCCAGGCCAGCCTTCCCGAAGCATCGACCTCATTCTGGAGCTTAAGATCATCGCCGACGTCGGCCTCGTCGGTTTTCCCAACGTCGGAAAATCGACGCTGCTTTCCATGGTCAGCAACGCGAAGCCTAAAATCGCCAATTATCACTTCACCACGCTCACGCCCATGCTTGGAGTCGTGGATCTTCCCGATGCCGCAGGCTTCGTGATGGCGGACATCCCTGGACTCATCGAGGGAGCCGCGGACGGCCTGGGACTCGGCCATGAGTTCCTCGCCCATATCGAGCGCACGAGAATGCTGGTGCATGTGGTAGATGCGGCGGGCTCCGAGGGCCGGGACCCCCTGGAGGACATCGAGGCTATCAACAGGGAGCTGCTTGCATACAGTATTGATGTCAGCAGCAAGAAACAGGTGATCGCGGCGAATAAGACCGATCTCATCCCTGAGGATATTCCCGAAGAGGAAAACCCGCTCTCACGCATCAAGGCGGCATGCGAACCCCTCGGAATCCCGGTGTTCCCCATCAGCGCGGCCACCGGAGAGGGAATCCGCCCTATGCTGTATTATATTGACAAAACTCTCTCGGAGATGCCGAAGGGCACCCAGGTCTTCGCCCAGGAATACGACCCCGAGAAGGCCATGCTTCTGGACGAGGGTGATTTCAGCGTGGAGTACGACGCCAAAGAGGAGGCATACATCGTCGAAGGATCGAAGATTGACCGGATGCTCGGCTTTACCAATCTCGAGACGGAGAAAGGATTCCTCTTCTTCCAGCG
>OMSM01000469.1 GCA_900313745.1 uncultured Lachnospiraceae bacterium | reverse complement strand
CGGCAGGTGCATCGCAGGCTGTCCGGAGAAGGCCATCGCCTTTGGCAGAGACGAAGCGGGACGGGACCGGCGGAAACCGGGAATTGCCGCTTTAGTTATCCTTCTTGCCGCTCTGGCCTGGTTCAATTTCCTTGATCCCTCCGCCCGTGCCGCGGGCAGGCAGGAAAGCCCGGCAGTGCAGACAATTCCGCAGGATACGGAACTGCCGGATGTCAGGGATGAAGGCGGTGCAGGATATCTCCCTGAAGGATACGACGAGGGAATGAGGCTTCCGGACTTCGAGGCCGCGTGCCTTGACGGGAGTATTTTCAGGCTCGGAGATACCCGCGGAAAAGTCGTTTTCATCAATCTCTGGGCGACATGGTGCACGCCGTGCGTGAAGGAGCTTGACGATTTCTGTGAACTGGAGGAAAGGTACGGCAAGGATGTAAGCGTACTCGCGGTTCACTCGTCTCTTGTGACGGAAGACGTCGGAAGCTTCGTCTCCGGGAAGGGCTGGACGGTGCCTGTGGCAGTAGATCAGGAGGACGGCAGGCTGTTCGGGATCGCAGGCGGAACACAGACGCTTCCGCAGACCATCGTGCTCAACCGCGAGGGGAAAGTGATCTACAATAAGGTCGGGTCGGTGACGCCGGAACTGCTGGAGAGCCTTTACCTGGAGGCCTCCGGGGAGTGAAGCAGGATGAACAGGCAGGGTTATTGGGATAAATCAGAACATAAAAAGCTGTACAGCGAAGAGAAACGGAGAGCTCGGCATGGAGATTAGTATAAGAAGAATATTGCCCGGGATACTTGCGGCGATTGTGATTTCTGTCGCTGCTTCCGCCTGCGGAAGTCCGTCCGGCACACCGGAGGACGGCGCCGCGCGGGAGGAGATTTCCGCGGAAACCGCAGACCCGCGGCAGGAAGAGGCGGCGGAGTCCGGTGAAGAGGAGGAAGCGGCGGAATCTCCGGAAGGCATAGAAACCGCGGAATCCAGGGAAGGGGAGGAATCGGCGGCCTCCCCGGAAACAGGAGCAACCGCAGAGACCGGAGCAGAGGACATTGCCGACCGGACTGTCGAGTTCAGGGAGGCCGGGATTACGGTCATTGTTCCTCCCGGGATGTCCGATCTCACCGGGCTTGTCGGGTTCTCCGGAGGTGAGGAGATCTCCGCCGGTTCCGGAGTCTATGTCACGCAGCTTGCTTATTTCGGGCTCTCCGCCGAGGAGCTGCAGGCGCAGCGGCGGAAGAACCCGTCGTTTGACGCCTGGACCATGGCAGTCCCGGCGGTGACCTTCGTCTGTGTGAAGGACGGCTCGGACGCGGGATTCCTGAGCCAGTACGGGATTGACACCGCGAGTTTCGAGGAGATCGCCAGAGAGGGAAACTTTACCCACTATCTCGTGAGGGGGCTGGAGTCCGACGCGGAGTATTTAAGGCCGGCATTCCGGGAGGAATTTAAAGAGCTGATCGCAGGGACGGACGGCATGATCCGGGACTCCTCATTCTATGAGCCGGTGGATCCTTACGCGGAGCTTAAGGGCAGTGTCTTAAGTTTTGAAACCACAGACATCGACGGGAATCCCGTGAGCAGCGGAGAGCTCTTTGCGGAGAACCGCGTGACCATGATCAATCTCTGGACGAGCTGGTGCATCTACTGCGTGAAGGAGATGGCCTTCCTTGAGGAGCTTGATGCCAGGCTCGCGGAGGAAGACTGTGCCGTCGTCAGCATTCTCTGCGACGCGGAAGAGGCGGGGGCGGTTGATACCGCAAGACAGCTTATGGCGGACAACGGCGCGGATTATCTGGTGCTCATGCCCACGGAGGAGATGCTGGCAAAACTTCCGCTCACCGGGTATCCGACCACATATTTCGCAGACAGCCTCGGGAGAATCGTGGGAACCCCGATAGTAGGCGCGCAGACAGACCGCTACGAACCGACGATAACAGCAATCCTGGAGGAGCTTGAAGCAGATGAAGATATTTCTGCCGCAGATCCGGAGGAGCCCCGGGAGGCAGAGGATGCCGGGG
>OMSM01000470.1 GCA_900313745.1 uncultured Lachnospiraceae bacterium | reverse complement strand
CCCCCGGCGCCGGCAACGCCCGCATTCCTTAAGATCTCCCTAAGCTCACCGATGTCCATTCCCTGTCCCGATTCCTGCCCCGGAGCCCTCAGCTCCTGATGTTCTCCACGTCGCACTCGCTGTCCACGATACCTACGATCGCCGCGTCTATCGGCGTGTTCTCCTGTCCCATCCCGATCCTCGCGGCGCTTCCGGTTGCCACCAGCACGATCTCACCGATTCCCGCGCCGATCGTGTCCGTCGCGACGAAACAGTCCTTCCCGGGATGCAGCGCGGAGAGCGGCTCAATGATCATGAACTTGCTGCCGATGAGGTTGTCCGCCTTGCGGGTCGAGATCAGGCTTCCGATCACTTTTCCTACTATCACGGCTGCTCCTTTACATTCTGACAATCCAGGCGGTATCTCCCTGCCGGATTCCGCCGGCATTCGCCTCGTCCGTGTCGATGTGCATCTCCAGGCTGAAGGAGGGATCGACGCGGATCTTCACATGGTTGAATACCGTCCCGCGCTCGTTGTCCGCCCTCACGGATACGTAGTCCCCGTCCTTAAGGCCGGCCTCCGCCGCATCCGCGGGAGACATATGGATATGCCTCGCCGCCACGATGCAGCCCTCGTTCAGGTACAGCGCACCCGCGGGACCGACGACGGCGATCGGGCTTGAACCCGCAATGTCACCGGACTCCCTGACGGGCGCCTTGATTCCGAGCTTAATCGCGTCCGTCGCCGAGATCTCCACCTGCGAGGCCTTCCTGCAGGGTCCGAGTATCCTGACGTTTTCGATGGCGCGCAGCTTCAGCCCGACTATGGTCACGCACTCGGCTGCCGCGAACTGCCCGCCCATGAGATCCTTCTTCTTTGTGAGTTCATAGCCCTTCCCGAAGAGAGTCTCCACATGTTCCTTCGTCAGATGGACATGGCGGGCAGATACGCCGATAGGCACGGCGTATCCGCTCTCCCTGTCCCGTGCCGAATTCAGGGCATCCAGCACCATTCTTGTGATCTGTTCAATCTGAAGCTGATCCATGACTTCCACCATACCCCGGCATTTCCTGACCAGGATTGCCTTACTTCACCTGCGGCAGGATCATCTCCACGTCGCTGTGGGGCCTGGGGATGACATGAGACGCCACAAGCTCGCCCAGACGGCCCGCCGCCTCGGCACCTGCCTCAACCGCGGACTTCACCGCGCCGACATCGCCCCGGACCATGACGGTCACGAGTCCGGAGCCGATCTTCTCCGAACCGACCAGCTGGACGTTCGCCGCCTTGCACATCTGGTCAGCCGCCTCGATCGACGCGACAAGACCTCTGGTCTCCACCAGCCCTAATGCTTCCTTTGTCATCGTGTTCCTCCTTTGCAAAAACTTCTGCTACACCGTGTACAGATACTCCGCCGTCCGCTGGTCTTCCGGCTGCCTGGGAAGTTTTTTCTGCTTCTCCTCCCAGGCCTTCTTCCAGCGCATGGAGCTTAATTCCACCAGCTTCACGATCTCCTCGTGGGGATTTGCGATCACGCCGGCGGACACAGGCTTCTTTATCGCCTTTTCCACAGCAGCCTCCACTGCCTGGGTGCAGGCAGCGACTTCCCCCTGGATCACGATGGTGACCAGTCTTCCGCCGAGCTTCCTCTCCCAGGTGGCGAGCGTCACATCCGCGGTCTTGCACATGATATCCAGCGCGTCCACTGCCGCGACGACTCCCGTGATCTCAATAAATCCGTACGAACAGCTCATGTCTATATTTACTCCTGCTTAGATGCTGGGCAGAATCTTCTCCACATCCTCGTGAGGCCTGGGGATGACATGGGACGCCACAAGCTCGCCAAGACGGCTTGCCGCCTGCGCTCCCGCCTCAACGGATGCCTTCACCGCGCCGACATCGCCGCGGACCATCACGGTGACCAGACCGGAACCGATCTTCTCGGTGCCGATCAGCTTCACCTCCGCCGCCTTGGTCATCGCGTCGGATGCCTCAATGGCCGCGGTGAGACCTCTGGTCTCAATCATGCCTAACGCTTCGTAGTTCATTTCGCTCCTCCTTACCGCTTGTCAAATGCGTTTATCTTCAACATCTTCTCCGCGTCCCCGGTCGGCCGCGGAATAATGTGATGCTGCACATAGCCGGACATGCTCTCCGCCTTGTCCATCGCCGCCTCCATTGCCGCCGTCACGTCCGAGACGCTCCCGCGGAACTTGACGGTGACAAGAAGCGGCACCTCCAGTTCATCCGGATTTTTGGGCTTGTTCTTGTCGAAGGGCTCAAGCCATACATTGCCTGCCTTGCACCCCGCGTCCGCGGCGATAAACGCCGTGACAAGCCCGTATACCTCCAGTATTCCCACCGCTTCGCTGTTCATATTTCTTTCCTTCTGCAGAATGCAGCTCCCTGTGACTTTTTAGTCCGCCCGGCTGTCCCCTGCGGTCAGGGAACCAGGACGGCGATCTTTAAGCCCTGCATGCTCAGGTTCGTCTGCAGTGCTTCGTTGATCTTCTCCAGAGGGAAGCGGTGGGTGATGAGCTCGCTCACCGGAAGCCCGATGGCCTTTGCCCTGCGCAGGAACGCGAAGGTCGTCCCGTAGTCCCTCAGGGTATAAACCCAGGAGCCGACGATGGTCAGTTCCTTGGAGCAGATGTCAAAATGCGGATTGATGACAGCGTCGCCGCCGTTCACGAAGAAGCCGAGCTCGCACAGGCCGCCGCCGCTGCGGATGAACTTGTAGATATTCGAATGCGCCTTGGGATTGCCGGTGCACTGGAACCCGAAATCCGCGGGGTGCCCGTCAAAAGCCGCACTGACCGCGGCCGCGAGATCCTCGACACCCTGGTAGTCCCCGAAATTGACCGTATGGTCCGCACCCATACGGACCGCGAACTCCAGACGCTTCGCGTTGCCGTCCACCGCGACGATGTTCTCTATGCCCATGGTGCGGAGCACCGCGATGCATAAGAGGCCGATGGGACCGCAGCCCTGTACGACGACGCGGCTGTTGAACCGGAGAATCCCGGTGGACTTCGCGCGCTCCACCGCGTGCACGAGAACCGCGGAGGGCTCAATCAGGATCCGGGAGTCCAGATCCATGTCGCTCACGTTG
>OMSM01000477.1 GCA_900313745.1 uncultured Lachnospiraceae bacterium | reverse complement strand
GTGTTCATCGGCCTTTCCCGCCAACATGAGGAAAATTAACTTAAATACTTGATATTATGTTACTCAGTACAATGATTCTCCAGGCTGCGGCCGGTGCCGCCCTCGGTAAGGCCGGCGCCGCCATTGGTGCGGGCATCGCCGCCATCGCTGCCGCTATCGGTATCGGAAACATCGGTAAAGCTTCCCTCGAAGCGGGTGCCCGCCAGCCCGAGCAGGCCGGCCATTACCGGCTGACCGCCATCATCATCGGTGCCCTGGTGGAAGGCGCCTGCCTGTTCGCCATCCTCGTTTGTCTGATCGGTATCAACAGCTAGGAAATGTCCCTTGTAACGCCTGATTTCGGCCTGATCTTCTGGATGACCCTGATCTTCGGGATCGTCCTGTTCCTGCTATGGAAGTTCGGTTTCCCGACCATCACCGACATGGTCGAGAAGCGGGCCCGGCGGATCAACGATTCGCTGCAGATGGCGGCTGAGGCGGAACTCCGTCTGCAGCACCTCGCCGAAGAGCAGGACGCGCTTATCGAAAAGGCCCGCAAGGAGCAGGCGGCCATCCTGAAGGAAGCGACCGAGACCAAGAACCGGATACTCGCCGATGCGAAGGAACAGGCCAAGGAGGAAGCGGGAAAGCTTCTTTCCGAGGCGCGTACGCAGATCGCAGCCGAGAAGGAGTCCGCCCTCCGGGACATCCGCAAGGAAGTGGCCCTGCTGTCGGTTTCCGTGGCCGAGAAGATCCTCCGCAAGGATCTCGCCGGCGACCGGGAACAGCAGGAATACATTGACAAGATGGTCGACGAGACCGTCCGCGCCCAGACCCAGTCGTGAACACCAGCATCATCTGCACCCGCTACGCCGACGCCCTGGTGAAATATGTCCAGGAAACCGGAAACGGCCCTTCCGTCTGCCAGCAGGCGGAACGGCTCATCCGTGTCATCGAAGACGTGCCTGACCTGTCGCGGATGGTATCGGCCCGGGATGTAGTGTCCGATGCGGAAAAGATGAGGCTGCTGCGTTCCGCCCTCGGGGAGCCGATGACACCTGACCTGGACCGGTTTATCAGTCTCCTCATGGAGAACGGCCGGATCGGCATCCTGCCGCTGATCCTCAGGGATTTCGTGGACGGATACCAGCGGAATTCCGGTATCCGGAAGGCCCGTCTGAAGGTGGCGGTCCCTCCTCCGGACAGCCTGTTGGAGCGCCTGAAGTCCCTGGTCCGGGAACGGACGGGCTGTGAAGCCCTTATCGATGTGGAGGTGGACCCGTCCCTCATCGGCGGATTCGTCTTTGACATCGACGACGCGATGATCGATACGAGCGTCGCGCACCAGCTGGAGCAGATCCGGCTCCAGTTCATAGAAAGAAACAGAAGAATCGTGTAGTATGTCCAGTGCGATAAAACCCAGCGAAATTTCCGAGGTGCTGCTCAGCCAGCTCCGGGATATGAAGAAAGACCTCCGGTTCGAGGAGATCGGGAAAGTCCTGCAGGTGAGCGATGGAGTGGTCCGTGTCTACGGATTGGACCATGCCGAAGCCGGTGAACTGCTGGATTGCGGCGACGGCGTGATGGCCGTCGTGATGAACCTGGAACCGGACAACGTGGGAGCCGTCCTGATGGGGCCGACCGACCTCCTGAAAGAAGGGGCCGTCGTCCGGAGGACCCACCGGATCGCTTCCATTCCCGTCGGCGAGCAGCTGGTGGGGCGGGTCGTGGACCCGCTCGGAAACCCGCTTGACGGGCTGGGTGCCATCGGTGGTGAGAAGATCGACATGCCGCTCGAGCGAAAGGCGCCGGGCGTGATCTATCGCCAGCCGGTGAACGAGCCGCTGCAGACCGGCCTTAAGGCCATCGACGCCATGATTCCGATCGGCCGCGGCCAGCGCGAACTCATCATCGGCGACCGCCAGACCGGGAAGACGGCCATCGCCATCGACACGATCATCAACCAGCGGGACAACTTCCTTCGGGGAGAGCCGGTCTACTGTATCTATGTGGCTGTGGGTCAGAAGGGTTCGACCGTGGCCAGCATCGTCAAGACCCTCCGGGACCACGGGGCCATGGACTATACCGTTGTCGTCGCCGCCACGGCAGCGGATCCGGCGGCCCTGCAGTACTACGCCCCCTTTGCCGGCGCAGCCGTCGGCGAATATTTCCGCGATACGGGGCGTCACGCCCTTGTCGTCTATGATGATCTTTCCAAGCAGGCCGTCGCTTACCGGGAAGTGTCCCTGATCCTGCGTCGTCCTTCCGGACGCGAAGCCTATCCTGGCGATATCTTCTACCTGCATTCCCGTCTTCTGGAGCGGGCCGCCAAAATCATTGGCCAGCAGGAAGTTGCGGAGCAGATGAACGACCTTCCGGAGGTGCTGAAGGGGAAGGTCCGGGGAGGCGGCTCCCTGACGGCCCTTCCTATTATCGAAACGCAGGCGGGCGACGTTTCCGCCTATATTCCGACCAACGTCATCTCCATCACCGACGGCCAGATCTACCTGGAGAGCGCCCTCTTCAACCAAGGCATCCGGCCGGCCATCAACGTGGGTATATCCGTGTCCCGTGTGGGCGGCAGCGCCCAGGTGAAGTCGATGAAGAAGGTGGCAGGAACCCTCAAGATCGACCAGGCGCAGTACAGCGAACTGGAGGCGTTCTCCAAGTTCTCCTCCGACATGGACAAGGTGACGGCGATGGCCCTCGACAAGGGACGTAAGAACAACCAGCTCCTCGTCCAGCCCCAGTACAGTCCAATGCCCGTGGGCGAGCAAATCGCTGTCCTGTACTGCGGTACGCATGCCCTGATGCGCGATATTCCGGTGGACCGGGTGCGGGAATTCCAGGAACTTTTCCTGGACCGGATGCGCGCCGCCCACAAGGACGACGTCCTCGTTCCGCTCGCCGCCGGAACCATGACCGATGAGATTGGGGAGGCCATCGAGAAGACTGCGGCTACTGTAATCGCCGGAATGACCTGCTGAGTTTATGCCGTCGCTGAAGGAAATCAAGGGCCGCATCGGCTCCGTCCAAAGTACGCTGAAGATCACTTCCGCGATGAAACTTGTGGCCTCCGCCAAACTTCGGAAGGCCCAGCAGGCCATTGAAGGCATGCGCCCTTACGAGCGTAAGTTGCAGGAAATCATGACGCATGTGCTGTCGATGAAAGGCGCAGGAAAAGCCCTGGATGCTTTCGGTGCCCATGCACTCCCGGAGGAAGAGGCGCCCCGCAGGTCGCGTATAGCCGTCGTGGCCATGGCTTCGAACTCGTCGCTTTGCGGCGCCTTCAATGCCAATGTCGTGCG
>OMSM01000478.1 GCA_900313745.1 uncultured Lachnospiraceae bacterium | reverse complement strand
CTGCGCTATTTTGAGAAAATCGCCGCTGTCCCCCACGGCTCTTATCATACGGATGAGATCAGCGGGTTTCTTGTGAACTTCGCGGATGAGCGCGGTCTCAAGGTGAGGAAGGATAAAGCAAATAACGTCGTCATCTTTAAGGAGGCCTCCGGGGGCAGGGAGAACGAGGAGCCTCTCATTCTGCAGAGCCATATGGATATGGTGCTGGAGAAGGATTCCGGCGTGGAGACCGATATGGAGAAGGAACCCGTCACTCTGGTGAGGGAAGGAAACATTCTCCGGGCCAGAGGCACCACCCTGGGAGCCGACGACGGAATCGGCGCGGCGATGATGCTCTCGATCCTTGACGACGACAGCCTCTCCCACCCTGAACTCGAGTGCATCTTTACCTCGGACGAAGAGGTCGGGATGCTTGGCTGTGAGGCCCTGGACTGCTCGGATATCCGCGGACGGAAGCTGATCAACCTGGACTCGGAGAGCGAGGGTATTTTCACGGCGGGCTGTGCCGGCGGAGCGGAGGTTGCGCTTGTTCTTCCCGTGGAGCGGAAGGAGAAGGACGGAAGCCTTGTCCGGATTCATGTGTCCGGCCTTAAGGGCGGGCATTCCGGAGCGCAGATCGCGGAGGGCAGGGCAAATGCTGTCCAGATCCTCGGGCGCGCCCTTACGCTGCTCTATGAGAGCGAACACTTCCGCCTTGTCTCGGCGGACGGCGGAAACAAGGATAATGCGATCCCGCGCGAAGCGGAAGCCGTGCTTCTTTTTGACGAGGAGACGCTGCTCGACAAAGTTTCCAGGCACATCGGAGAACTCGGGGATAAGCTGCGTGAGGAGTACGCGGTGACGGATCCCGGGATTTCGGTCGGTGCGGAGCTTATCCGAGGTGCGGGCAGGAATGTCCCGGCGATGAGGAAGAAGGACGGCCTGAAGGTGATGCAGTTCCTCTCTGTTTTCCCCAACGGCGTTCAGGAGTTTTCTCCTTCGTTCCCCGGCTTACCGCAGACCTCGCTTAATCTGGGAATATTGAAAACAGGCGACGACGCACTTTGCGCGACGTTCCTCGTAAGAAGCAGCATCAACTCCCAGAAGGAGATGATGGTATACAGGCTTAAGTCACTCGCGGCGCTCTGCGGAGCCGCTGCCAGCGTCAGCGGGGAGTATCCCGCATGGGAATACAACAGGGATTCGGCGTTCCGGGAGAACCTGATCCGGGTGTACGGGAGTGTGACGGGGAGAGAGGCAAAGGTTGAGCTCACCCACGGCGGACTGGAGTGCGGACTTCTCTCCGGAAAGATCGACGGGCTGGACAGCGTGTCCATCGGCCCGGACATGTGGGATGTTCACACGCCCCGGGAGAGGGTGGACCTGGATTCCGTCGGAAGAGTATATGATTTCCTGAGGGCGGTTATAGCAGAATGCGGCAGGTAAACGGGAAGCCGGATCGTACCGGAACGGAGAATATGTATGGCGGCGATAGAAAACGACTGGCTCCCGGCGATAGGAGCAGAGTTCAAGAAACCGTATTACAGGGAACTGTACAGCTTTGTCAGAAATGAATACACCACCCAGGTGGTTTATCCGCCGTCGGACGAAATATTCACGGCGCTTCACCTTACGCCTCTGAAGAACGTCCGGGTTGTAATCCTCGGGCAGGATCCTTACCACAACGCCGGCCAGGCCATGGGCCTGTGCTTCTCGGTGAAGCCCGAAGTAAAGGATCTGCCTCCGTCGCTCATCAACATTTTCCGGGAGCTTCACGACGATGTTGGATGCCATATGCCCGCGAACGGGGATCTCTCCGGCTGGGCGAGACAGGGGGTGCTCCTCCTTAATACCGTGCTCACGGTGAGGGCGCACAAACCTGCCTCCCATCAGGGCAGGGGCTGGGAGCAGTTCACCGACGCGATCATCCGTGCGGTCAACAGTGAGGACAGGCCCATCGTTTACATGCTCTGGGGAAGCCCGGCGCAGAGCAAGGCGGAGATGCTGACCAATCCCAGGCATCTGGTGCTTAAGGCGCCTCACCCGAGCCCGCTCTCCGCGTACCGTGGATTTTTCGGATGCAGGCATTTCTCGAAGTGCAACGAGTTCCTTGTGGCGCACGGGGAACAGCCGATCGACTGGCAGCTGTAATTATTCCGGACAAGATCCGGCAGCATAAGGAGGAAGGACAAAATGAAGAAGGCAGCATTCCTTACCAGAGAGCAGGCGGAGGAGATCGCCGCAAAGTATCCGACTCCCTTTCACATCTATGATGAAAAGGGAATAAGGGAGAATATCGAGAGGGTGAACAGGGCGTTCTCCTGGAACCCCGGATTCAGGGAGTACTTTGCAGTGAAGGCGACACCGAATCCGTATCTTATGAAGATTTTCCGCGAATGCGGATGCGGTTTTGACTGCTCTTCCTCGACGGAGCTTACTCTCGCCGGCGCGGTGGGTGCGTCCGGGCAGGAGATCATGTTCTCCTCCAACGAGACGCTGGATTCGGAGTTCAAGGCGGCCGGAGATCTCGGGGCGATCATCAATCTGGACGACATCACGCTTATTCCCTACGCGGAGGAGGCCCTGGGAGGCAGGCTTCCGGCCACCATGTGCTGCCGATTCAATCCCGGCGGTGTCTTCACCATGAGCAACGGGATAATGGACAACCCCGGGGAATCCAAGTACGGAATGACCAGGGAGCAGATCTCGGAGGCCTTCCGTATACTGAAGTCAAAGGGTGTCGAGCATTTCGGCATCCATGCTTTCCTGGCGAGCAATACCGTGACCAACGGCTACTACCCGCAGCTTGCGGAGCAGCTTTTCACCCTCGCGAGGGCCCTTAGGGATGAGACAGGGGTGCATATTGCCTTTGTCAATCTCTCGGGAGGCGTGGGAATTCCCTACCGACCCGAGGAGGAGCCGAACGACATCGAGATCATCGGTGCCGGAGTGAGGGAAGCCTTTGAACGCATTCTTGTTCCGGCGGGCATGGGAGATGTTGCGATCTACACCGAAATGGGCAGATTCATGATGGGTCCTTACGGCGCCCTTGTCACCAGAGCTGTCCGGGAGAAGCACATCTACCGCGAGTATATCGGCGTCGACGCATGCGCGTGCAACCTGATGAGGCCGGCGATGTACGGAGCCTACCACCACATCACGGTTCTTGGGAAGGAGGACCTGCCCTGCGACCATCTTTATGACGTGGTGGGCTCACTCTGCGAGAACAACGACAAGTTTGCGGTGAACCGCCTGCTTCCCGGGATAGAGACGGGCGACCTTCTCTATATCCATGATACCGGGGCGCACGGTTTCTCCATGGGCTACAACTATAACGGAAAACTCCGCTCGGCCGAGCTTCTCCTGAAGGAGGACGGGACAGTGCAGCTCATCCGCAGGGCGGAGACTCCCCGCGACTATTTCGCGACCTTCGAGGGGGCCTTCGGACTCCCGGTCTGACGAGTTTTTGTTTACTTGTAAGAGATGGTTATGCTATGATATCTAGGATTTGATCGGAGCTGATCATCTCCTTGCAGGAGTGGCGGAATGGCAGACGCAGCAGACTCAAAATCTGCCGCTGGTGACAGCGTGTGGGTTCAAGTCCCATCTCCTGCAGCAATATGTGACCCCGGGTGATCCCCGGGGTCGTCATTTATACGCACATGGAATGAAGCGCCTTTTGCGGCGGCGGTGAGCGGATGGACTGCAAGAGCTTCGAAAAGAAAATACCGGATTTTCTCGCGGACCGGCTGAGCATCAGCGATCTGTCGGAATTTCTCGAGCATTTTGACCGGTGTGCCGAGTGCAGGGAGGAGCTTTCCATCCAGTTCCTCGTCGCCGAGGGCATGCCGAGGCTGGAGACAGGAGCGAACTTCCATCTCCAGAACGAGCTTGCACAGGTGATCGCTGCGGCGAGAACCAAAGCGGGAAAGAGAAAGCGGCTTGCCGTTATCACCTACAGCATCGAAATCATCACCATCCTGATCATGCTGGCCTCACTTGCGACCGCATGGTACTATTTCTGACCTTATTCACGGGAAGACTTCATTATGGACGAGAATAACAAACTTCTGCTGATCGACGGCCACAGCATCATCAACCGCGCCTTCTACGGAATGCCCGACCTTACGAACTCGAAGGGCGTGCACACCGGCGCCGTATACGGCTTTCTCAGTATTCTCTTCAAGCTTCTGGAGGAGGAAAAACCGGCCTTCCTTCTCGTGGCTTTCGACACCCATGCGCCTACCTTCCGTCATGCGATGTACCCGGAGTACAAGGGTACCAGGAAAGCGATGCCCGAAGAACTGAGGGAACAGGTCCCGCTGTTAAAAAAGGTGCTTTCCGCTATGCAGATCGCCATGTATTCGGAGGCAGGCCTGGAGGCGGATGACATCCTCGGAACCTGCGCGAAGCGCGGCAGGGAGGCGGGATATGTGGTCCGCCTCGTCTCGGGGGACAGGGATCTTCTCCAGATCGCCGACGACGAGATCTGCGTCCGCATCCCGAAGACGGTCAAGGGACAGACTACGATCGAAAACTACTATGCCGCGGATGTTAAGGAGCGCTATCAGGTGACGCCCCGGCAGTTCATCGAACTGAAGGCGCTTATGGGCGACTCCTCGGACAATATACCTGGTGTACCCAAGGTCGGGGAAAAGACGGCTACACAGCTTATCGTGGATTACGGCTCCGTG
>OMSM01000479.1 GCA_900313745.1 uncultured Lachnospiraceae bacterium | reverse complement strand
GTGCCGAAATAATAGAACCCCCTGCATTCATCGAGATGAACACGGACGAACCTGCCGATCATCTCCTCCGTTCCGGGAATATGGACAAGGGTGTTGTTGGAGAGGCGACCCGTGACATATCCGGGAATCTGGCCGTTCAGCTCCTCGATGAGGGCTGTCCCGTCAAGGCCGACCGATCTTAACGTCTGCTCCTTCGCAACCTCCTGAACAACGGAAAGCACCCGCGTGAAGCCGGCCTTCTTTTCCTCCTCCGGGAGCTGCTCCATGCGGGAGGCGGGGGTTCCCGCGCGCATGGAGTAAATAAAGGTGAAGGCGTTCTCAAAGGCCGCCTTCCGCACGACATCGATGGTGTCGTCGATGTCCTCCGGGGTCTCCGAGGGAAAACCGGTCATGATGTCCGTGGTGATCGCGACGCCGGGGATACCCTCGCGGATAGCCTGCACAAGCTCAAGATAGTGTTCCCTTGTATAGCGCCGGTTCATCATCTTCAGGATGCGGTTGGACCCGGACTGAAGAGGAAGATGGATGTGGCGGGCTATTTTCTCATTCCCCGCGACCACACGGATTACCTCCGGGGAGAGGTCCTTCGGGTGGGATGTCATGAATCTTACTCTTTCTATGCCGTCAATATCCGCCGCCCGGGACAAAAGCTCGGCAAACGAGGCGCCGGTTTCGGTCTTTTTCCCATAGGAGTCGACATTCTGTCCGAGAAGCATGATCTCACGGACGCCGTCGTCGCGAAGCCTGCGGATCTCGTCCAGTATCTCCTCCGGCATGCGGCTGCGCTCCCTCCCCCTGACATAGGGAACGATGCAGTAGGTGCAGAAGTTGTCGCAGCCGAACATGATGTTGACGCCGGATTTCCAGGGGTATTTCCTTGCGATGGGCAGGCTCTCCGCTCCTTCGCCGTCCTCCTCCTCGATCTCCGTGATCTTTTCCGTGCCGGTGACCGTGCGGTAAAGGTATTCGGGAAAACGGTCAAGGTTGTGCGTCCCGAAGATCAGGTCAACGAAGCCGTAGCTCTTCCGAACCTTCTCGACGGCGGACTTCTCCTGCATCATGCAGCCGCAGAGCGCGACCCTCATATCGGGGTTGGCCCTGCGGAAATGGCTGACGCGGCCGAGCCTTCCGTAAACCCTGCTGTCGGCATTGTCCCGGACAGTGCAGGTGTTGTAGATCACAAAGTCGGCGTTCTCCTCCTCCGTGAGCTCAAATCCTGCCATTTTCAGGACTCCGGCGATCTTCTCCGAATCTCTTGCGTTCATCTGGCAGCCGAAGCAGACCGAGCAGGCGGTGAGCGGCCTGCCGGCAGCAAGGCTTCTCTCCTTCACCCACCCGGCGGTTTTGTGCAGGAACCAGCTCTGCCGCAGAATTCCTCTCTCCGGGGCAGGTGCACCGAGGTCAGGCTCCGCTTCCATCGCCGCGGAGAGAAAAAGGCCCTTTCTTTCTTCCGTCATGTTCATCTCCCAGTCAGGCTTTCGGCGCGTCTACCTCGTAAGAGGCATACTTGTTGAGGATGCGTACCACAAGCTCGGCGTCCTTCGCCATTTCTTCCACGCAGGCATACTCGTAGCGGCCGTGGCAGTTATACCCTCCGGTACCGAGATTCGGGCAGGGGATTCCCTCATAGGACAGCTTGCATCCGTCCGTTCCCCCGCGGATCGGGGTGATGTTGGGCTCGATGCCGAGCTCCTTCATGGAGGCTACGGCGAGGTCGATCAGGTGCATGTGAGGCTTTACCTTCTCCGCCATATTGAAGTAGGAATCCTCGATGCGTACGCTTACTGTTCCGTCGGAGTATCTGCGGTTGATCTCCTCTGCCGCGCGGAGCATCACATTCTTTCTTTCGGTGAATTTCTCCAGGTCGTGATCGCGGATGATGTACTCCATCTCCGCCTCGTCCGCCGTTCCGCTCATTCCGGTGATGTGGAAGAAGCCCTGGTATCCCTCGGTGCGCCCGGGAATGTCCAGTGCCGGGAGCATGCTGTTGTACTCCATTGCGACAAGCAGCGCGTTGACCATGAGGTTCTTTGCGCTTCCGGGGTGGCAGCTTACTCCGCGGCAGCTCACCCAGGCGGTCGCCGCGTTGAAGTTCTCGTACTCCAGGTCGCCGATGCCGCCTCCGTCGATCGTGTAGGCGTAATCGCAGGCAAAGCGGTTCTTGTCGAGCCACAGGGTGCCGTTGCCCACCTCCTCGTCAGGGGTGAAGCAGACGCGGATTGTGCCATGGGCGTATTCCGGGTGATTGATGAAGAAATCGAGAACTTCCATCGCCACGGCGATGCCGCTCTTGTCGTCGGCACCCAGCACTGTCGTCCCGTCGGTCACCACAAGGTCGCAGCCCTTATGCCTGTTAAGGGAGGGGAACATGGCGGGGGAAAGGACGACGTGCTCCTCCTCGTT
>OMSM01000481.1 GCA_900313745.1 uncultured Lachnospiraceae bacterium | reverse complement strand
GCGGGATGCCGGTGCGCGCGGAGGTGGTGAACAGCCAGGCGACGATCCTCACACCCGAAGGGTGGGAGGACTACGCCGCGGAAGCGGCGGAGCGCCGGAGCCGGGAGGCGGATACGGACCGGATTCCGGGATGGCCGAAGGCGCCGGCGGTCGGAGCCGAGGGCGCGATACTGCTTGAGGTGAATACCGGCACGGTTCTCTACGCGAAAAACATGGACGAGCCCCTTTATCCCGCGAGCACCACAAAACTGATGACCTGCCTTATCGCGATGGAGCAGCTGGACCTTAAGGACAGTGTCACCTTCTCGGAAAACGCGATCTACTCCGTACCTTATGACGGCTCCAATGTCGGAATGGACGTGGGGGAGACCATCACGGTGGAGGAGGCGCTCTACTGCATACTTGTGGGCTCGGCGAACGAGGTGGCCAACGGAATCGCGGAGAAGACCGCGGGGAGCCTCGAGGCATTCGCCGGGATGATGAACGACCGGGCCATGAAGCTTGGCTGCACGCACACGCACTTTGTGAACGCCCACGGCTATCACGACGACGACCACTACACCAGCGCCCATGACCTTGCGCTGATCGCGGCGGAGTATTTCTCCGACGACGCGAGGGTGCGTTTTGCCAATACCCCCCGGTACCACATGCAGGCAACCGAGACGCAGCCGGATGATTTCTACATCAACAACAAGCACAAGCTGATCAACGGCGAGCTGCCCTATACCGGGATCCTCGGCGGCAAGACAGGCTATACCTCCCTCGCGAGGGAGACTCTTGTCACCTGCGCGGAGAAGAACGGGATGAGGCTTGTCTGCGTGGTGATGAAGGAGGAGCCGGGCGAGCAGTTTACCGACACGGAGGCTCTCCTGGACTACGGCTTCACGAGTTTTGCCATACGCAATATCTCCGCGTTTGAGGACCGCTTCGCGGTGTCGTCGCCGGAGTTTCTTCTCGGGGGGAAGGATATTATCGGCTATTCCTCCAGTTTCAGCTGCCTGGATTCGGAGAGTGTTGTGATCATGCCCGCGGAGGCGGATTTTGACGACCTTACGGCAAGGATGGCCAGAGAAGGGGACACGGCGGAAATCAGCTACTTTTTCTCCGGGATTCCCGTGGGATCCGCGCTGTTAACCTTTGAAAAACCGGATTCACAAAAAGACGCCGGTGTCCTTGAGGACACCAGCGCCGTCACTTTTAAGGACCGTCTGGTCGCGCGGATGGTCACCGCGAGCGACAAGGGAACGCTTTATGTCGACGTGCGCTTCATCGTGTTCCTTCTCGGCGCGCTGACCGCCGGACTGCTCCTTGCTATATTCATCATTCACGGCACGGTTTACATTATCCAGGGAATAGCCGCCCGGCGCCGTTACTGACTGTCCTTCACTGTCCGGAAATTACCGGCCCGGCACCGCTGCCTTCCGCCTTTAATCCCCGTCCCGGTTTTCCTGCTGCCGTGGAAGCTGCCGGCGGAAGGCCTTTTCTCTCTTCAGCGCTTTATCCGCGCGCTTTTTCACCGCTTCGAGCTCCTCCGCTCCGATGAACTTATCCGTTCTTACCGCATAGACCTCCTCGTTCTCCTCGTCCCCGTCTGCCGCGGCGGATTCCGCCCTGCGGATCCGGACCTTGGATTTCATGTACCCGTGGCGGGGGCAGCGGCTCACGCAGAGGAAGTGCCTTCCGTTGCTGGTAAACCATGGAACCACTCTCTCGGTGAGCCTGGTTCCGCAGCGGTAGCAGACAGTTTCCATGACCTTGCTGTCCGAGAGCAGCCGGGACTTGTCCTTGAAGCCCATGGAGATGTACTTTGCGTAGGTGTCGAAGGTGATGTGCACCTCGTGCTCCCTGTCCGCGGGGATGTGGAAGTAGTCGAAGGAGACCTTTTCGAGCACCTTCTCCGGGAGCGCGGCGAAGAGCTCCGCTGTGTAGAAGGCGTCATCCATCGCGCGGTGGAAGGGAATCGGCTTGTCCAGCCCGCGCATCTCGACGGCGTTTTCCAGCGACCTGCGGGATTTGCCGTCCTCATAGGCGAGGCTGAAGAGCTTCTGCGCGTCGTAGAAGGCCATCGGCCCGGGACAGTTTGTGCCCTCTCCTCCCCCTGCAGGGGAGGCAAGAGGCGGAATTCCGTGATACTTCATGTTCCTCTGGAGCTCGGTCAGGTCCAGCGGCCCCCAGGAGCAGAACATGTACGGCTCGTCCCCGCACCAGCGCATAAAGCGGGCAAAAACCTCGGGGAAGGTGTCCTCCTCCAGGAGGTCCTCCATGCGGAGATGGAGAAGTCTTCCCGTGACATAGTGCATGTACTGGTAGCGTGTGGGGCGGATCAGCGAGGAGAAGCTGTCCGTCTGTTCGCGGTTTTTATTCAGTTTTATTGCCCCGATCTCGATGATCTCGAAGGGCAGCGCGGGATCCTGCGTCTCCTTCGCGGAGTTGCCCTGGTTCCATTCCAGATCGAAGACGATGTAATTGCAGTCAGACATATCCTCATTATCCATGGAAACGGATATATAGGCAAGATGCCGCGGATGAGCGGGTCCTCGAAATATACTAAAAGCAGGGGCCTGAACACTAACTGCGGAGGCGCCGGGGGACGGATATGTTAGAATGAACATATGTGGAAAATACTCTCTCTCGCAACTGGATATCTCTTCGGAATGATCCTCACCGCGGAGCTGGTGGTCCGGCAGCGCAGGAAGGAATCAGTTTTTGCCATCGGCTCCGGAAACCCCGGCATGGCGAACGTCATGGCGGAGTGCGGCTTCGGGGCGGGAATCACCGTTCTTGCCGGCGATATAGCGAAGACGGTCCTCGCCTGCCTCGCCGCGCGCTTTGTGCTGCTCCCTCTTCTTAAGGTCAATCCCGGCCCCTCGGTCTTCGCCCTCTCCTCTCTCGCTGCAGCATCCGGCGGGCCGCTCTCCGAAATTCTTTCCGGGACTCCCGCAAACGGCGCCCTGGCCATGCTTTACGCCGGTCTTGGCGTCGTCCTCGGCCACAACTATCCGGCCTGGCACCGCTTTAAGGG
>OMSM01000482.1 GCA_900313745.1 uncultured Lachnospiraceae bacterium | reverse complement strand
CGGGGCGATGAACTACCTTTCAATGTATGAACTCATTTTACCGTAAATCCAACCGTTTTTTCTGCCTTCTCCTTCTGACTGTCCTTCTGGCAGCACAGGTGCTTCTTTCCGTCGGCTGCGCCAGGCGCGAAGCTGCGCCTGAGGCTGATTTCGGTGAGGAATGCTCTGTTCCCTGCCCCGGCCAGTATAATGCGGAAGCTTCACTCAGCGTCCCTACCTGGATCACCAGAATCGACAAAACCTGGTTCATCGTGGACTGTTACCACAACCAGGTTCTTTACAATGCCTCCGAAGATGCCCTGTCAGAACCTCTGACCGGCTGGAGGGTACTGACCGGTGATGTCACCCATCCGCACACGATCGCAGGGGACGGAACCCTGCTCCTTGTGGACGATACCGACCAGAACCGCGTGCTGGTTTTTGCACGCAGCGATGCCGGAGCAGACAGCGGCAGTTCCACTGCTTCCGCGCCGGACAACGGCCCCGCGACTGCGGACTTCATCCTTACGCAGATTTTCGACGACATCGGCAGCCGCCCGCATTTCATCAGCTATGACGAGCCGACGTCGACCTTCTATGTCTGGAGTTCCATGAGCGGAGAGATGTTCCTGTTCCGGAGGGAGGACAGTCAGCAAAACGGTCCCTGGAGCAGGGTGTTTGACTGGCTCTTCGGCGATTTATACCGGTTATTTCAGGGCGGCAATGAAGAGAGCGGCTCAGCTTATCCGCGGCTGTATCTCGCGGAAACCCACACTATTGAGGATCTTGCCCATCTCTACATCCGCTCCTTTACCATTATCGGAGATGAGCTCTTCTTCGTCTCCGGAATCTCCTCGGACGGCATCCTGCGCGCACCGGAGATCCTGGTCTGCGATAAGAAAAGCTATGAGATCAGGCGCCGGTATCCCGTGCCTGAGGATATGGCCGGCATGGCGCAGATCGCTGCGTTCGGAGTTCCCGGAGCCGGGCAGCCGGGTAGTCTTCCGGGGCAGCCCGGTCATGAAGGCTCCGCTTCTGCCGGTTCAGGCTCTGTATTCTACGGAACGGACAGCACCGGCAGCAGAGGCCTCTTCCCCGTGTCAAAGGCAGAGAATGCCTCCGGATATCTTATCACGATCTCCACGGATCTCTACGGAAGCCAGGACAGTGCGCGAATCATCCTCGCTGACTCCCTGGAGGCACTCTCTGCCGGGGAGTACAAAGATATCTACAGCGAATATTTCGCCGGCGGAGGCACCCCCTATGCCCTGTCCTATATCGACGGCAGCTGGTACCTCACCGAGCATCGTCTTCCGGACCACGCGATCTGGCGGTTTGAACTGGAATTTGGGGATGGAGAGGCGCAGAACGGCAGTTCTGCGCCAGTAGATATTACAAATGTGACGCCAGTCTATTAAGTCAGGCTTCAGGGACGTACTCCAGGCCTGCTATAACTTTCTGCTTATAGCGCCCTTTTCAATGACCTTCTGTTTGCTCTCAGTACTGCCGCAGGTGCCGGATTTCCTGAAATGCAGCGTACTCTCGTGCCTGAATTGCCCCTGGCGGAGGGAATCTTAGCCAGCTT
The DNA here is from genome assembly GCA_900313745.1 of uncultured Lachnospiraceae bacterium. GTDB lineage: Bacteria > Bacillota > Clostridia > Lachnospirales > Lachnospiraceae > CAG-791. The sequence continues at coordinate 1,661 of OMSM01000482.1, read as the reverse complement.
GTACTGCCGCAAGCGCCGGATTCCCCGGAATGCAGCGTACTCCTGAGCCAGAGTTGCCCCTGGCGAGAGGAATCTTAGCTAGTTTGTACTGCCGCAGATGCCGGATTCCCCGAAATGCAGCGTACTCCTGCGACTGAGCAGCCCCCAGCACACGCCGCCCGCACATCGCACTCTTCCCCCTCTCTTGATCTGCTCAATTTATTGTATAATTATTCAAACTGACCGCATCTCCTGCGCGGATTCCGGTTAAGCCATGCAGTTTATGCACGGCGGCAGGCCTGCGGCATGCATTCCATGGAGAAATGCGAGCCTGCAGTACGCATTCTTCGGATGTATGCGGGATGCGGTCCGGAAGGTACAGCAAACAAAGAGGAGGGAGAAATGAATAACAAAGAAGAAAGAATTCAGATTTCCATGCGGGATTCTCTGATCCTCATGGCGGTCATCATTGTGGAGATTGTCGTCTGCGTACGGCTGGGGCTTGCACTTGTCGTCCCGCTGCTGATGACCTGGCTGATCATGTATGTTTATTCCGTCATCACCAGGCGTGACTGGCACCAGATTGAAGGATTCGCGCTGGACGGCGTCCGGGCCGGCTTCCAGTCCATCATGATCGTGGCGGCCGTCGGATGCCTTATCGGCGCGTGGATCCTGAGCGGAACCGTGCCGACCCTGATCTACTACGGCTTAAAGATCGTCAGCCCGAAGATCTTCCTTCCGGCGACGATGATCCTCTGCTCCATCCTTTCCGTATGCACCGGAACCTCCTACGGCTCCGCCGCCTCGGCAGGTCTCGCCTGCATGGGCATCGGCCTTTCCATGGGCTTCCCGGCCGGAATCATTGCTGCGGCCGTCATCTGCGGAGCCCTTTTCGGTGACAAGATGTCACCCTTCTCCGACACCACCAACCTCTCGTCGGCAATGGCAGGCGCGTCCCTCTTCGGCCACATCAAATCCATGTTCTGGACGACAATCCCGTCGTGGCTGATCTCGCTGGTCATCTTCGCTGTCCTCGGCGGACACTACTCCACCAGCGCCTATGACGCTTCCACCATCGAGGAGTACCTGGGCGGTCTCTCCGCCAACTTCAACCTGAATTTCCTCACGCTGATCCCGGTTATCCTGGTCATCGTCATGCTGCTCTTCAAAATACCCGCATTCCCGACCATCATGATCGGCGCGGTCGGCGGCGGACTTATCGCCATGATCACCCAGGGAGCAACCTTCAAGGAAGTGATGACGGCAATGCTCTCCGGCTACTCCATCGATTCCGGAATCCTGCTTGTGGACAAACTCCTCAACCGCGGCGGCATCGCAAGCATGTACAGCATCCTCTGCATCATGATCTTCGCCATGGGCATGGGCGGCATGCTGGACAAGATGGGCATCCTGAACAACTTCTTAGGCCTCTTCGTCAAGAAGATCACGAATGTCCCCGGGCTCGTCATCAGCACGATGCTGGTCTCCTATATCTCCAGCGCCATCGGCTGCACCCAGTCCATGTCCCATGTCCTGACCGGAAAACTGATGAACCCGATCTTCAAGGAAAAAGGCGTTGCGCCTGAAGTCCTCTCCCGCACCATGGAGGACTGCGGCACACTTGGCGGCGCGATGATGCCCTGGCACACGAACGCGATCTACTTCTGCGGCGCCCTGGGCGT
>OMSM01000483.1 GCA_900313745.1 uncultured Lachnospiraceae bacterium | reverse complement strand
GCGGAACAGGAAGAACAGGACGACCACCAGGATGATCTTGGAGAAGGACAGGCTGATGAAGCCCTCGATGTTCAGGAAGGGATACCGATAGTATTCCTTGAACACCTCGTTCAGGTCAAAGACGCTGGAAGCCATGAACAGGCTGAACGGGAAGGAAAGGACGATGCCGATCGGAAGCAGCGCCCGCTTCGCGAACGAATGCGGCCAGGTCACCGCGATCAGGTCTTCGTCGGTCTTGTGCGGGAGGTCGGGATGCTCCTTGATATACCGGGCCTTCATCTCTACGATGTGGCGCTCATAGTACATCTTCAGCAGGTCGTACACCGTAATGACCGTCTGCAGCAGCGTCAGCAGGAAGATCCACCAGATCAGAAGCTGCACGCCCAGCAAGACGTAGCCGCGGAAGGCCACGAGGGTCGTAAGGATGACCATGGCGAACGACACCCAGCCGAACATCACATCCCAGTGCGGAACCTTTTTCTTATACTTGAAAAGGACAATCCCCTGCCACACGGTGAAGATCAGCATGAACGGCGGCAGGATGATGTTCAGCAGGCTGTTGGGGATAAAGATGATCCGAAGTCCAATGATGACCAGGCACATGACGATGACCGGCAGATAAAACCGGAGCCCCTTCCCCACTGCATCTTCTTCGAGTCGGATGACCAGCGAAATCAGGATGGCCGCCAGCATCCAGGCGAACTCCACCAGCAGGCGCGAGGCCATGGAGAAGAAATTCTGCGTCGAGAAGGCGCTGGCCAGCAGGATAGTGAGCGAGAAAATGATCATCGTCACAATGGTCACCATCGACTTGCGGTGCGCCGTAAAGGTCCTCCGGCGGAAGAATTTCACCTTCCGCGTCAGCACCGACACCAGCACTACGCTCACCAGCAGCGAAAGCAGTAGATAACTCAGAGCAAAGAACGTGAAGCCGATCACCATCGGACCGCGCCACTGGCTGCGGACCTCCGCCATTTCCGACAGGCCATACTTGTCTACGGCATCGCGCCGCGCCTGAACCCAATACCAGCGGAAGCCCTTAATAATCTGATGATAAGGCGTCTGCCCGTCGACAAAAATTTTATTCTGGACCGTTTTGTACCGCTCCTGCGCATAATCGTAGGCCGACTTGAGCATCAGTGCCGTCTCGGCATAATGCGTGCTGTCCGAAACCAGCTTTTCCTTCTGCGCCCGGCTGGCAGCCAGAAGGTTCTCGGCATAGAACAGGCAGCTGTCGCGGTCGATCCGCCCGGCCGAATCCAGCTCAAAGGTGCGGACCGGTTCCCTGTCCTCGCCCAGCATGCGGCGCGGCCGGAACTCGGGAGGCGGAACGGCTCCGCCGGTCTGCAGCGTCACCACATTGCCCAGGCTGTCGACATACTCCACCGCGGTGGAAGGCGGCAGGGAACGCAGGGCATGCACCAGCCGGTCATACCGGTCGATATCGATATCCAGCCGCGTGATGATGTCGTCGAACGGGAGCTTGCGCGAAGCGAACTCGTTGTAGTTCTTCGACACCTCGTTGAGCGCATAGGTCATATCGAAGGTGTAGTCCTGTTTCTGCGAATACAGCATCAGCGAAAGTTCGTTGCTGCGCTGCATCATCTGCACCAGACGGGCGTGCTGGCGGTCGCCGTTGCCCCGCAGGCGCTTCGAGCGTGCCTCCATGCTCTTGTACGCCGAACGCAGTTCGTACCGGAGCACCGAGAGAGTCTCGGCGAGGTTCCGCTCGTTCAGGACGGCAAAAAGCGGGGCAACCGCCAGTAAAGCGGTTGCCACCAGAATCAATTTTTTCTTCATCGGGGAGGATTAAATGACGCCTTGGGCGAGCATGGCTTCGGCCACTTTCATAAAGCCGGCCACATTGGCACCCTTGACGTAGTTGATATAGCCGTCAGCCTGGGTGCCATACTTGACACAAGCCGCATGGATGGAATCCATGATGCCGTGCAGCCGCTCGTCGACCTCTTCGGCCTTCCAGCTGATATGCATGGCGTTCTGGCTCATTTCCAGACCTGAGGTAGCTACACCGCCCGCGTTCACCGCCTTGCCGGGGGCGAACAGGATGCGCGCTTTCTGGAAGGCCTCGATGGCACCGGGCTGGCAGCCCATATTGCTCACCTCGGCGCAAAGCCAGGTTCCGTTCGCGAGCAGTTCCTCGGCATCGGCCTGGCTCATCTCGTTCTGGAAGGCGCACGGAAGGGCGATATCGCACGGGATACTCCAGGCTTTCTTGCCCGGAATGAAGGTAGCATCGGGGAATTTCTCGGCGAAGGGAGCCACGACGTCGTTGTTGGAAGCACGGAGTGCCAACATGAAGTCGAGTTTCTCCTTCGTCATTCCCTCGGGATTGTAGATGACGCCGTCGGGGCCGGAGATGGCCACGACCTTGGCGCCCAGCTGCGTCGCTTTGGTCGCCGCGCCCCAGGCCACGTTGCCGAAGCCCGAGATGGCGACTTTCTTGCCCGCAATCGACAGGGCGGGATCTTTCTGCTGCAGCATATGCTGTACGAAGTAAACGGCGCCGAAGCCCGTGGCCTCGGGACGGATCAGCGAGCCGCCGTACTGGAGACCCTTGCCGGTGAGCACGCCGTTGTGCTCGCGGGTGAGTTTCTTGTACATGCCCTCGAGGAAGCCGATTTCACGGCCGCCCACGCCGATGTCGCCGGCCGGCACATCCATATCGGGACCGATGTTGCGCCACAG
>OMSM01000484.1 GCA_900313745.1 uncultured Lachnospiraceae bacterium | reverse complement strand
TGCTTAACGGGCACAGCCCGATCTCGCCCAATGTCTCCGAGACGGATATCGTCCGCCGCCGTGAGGACATGACGGACAGGTATCTCCGGATCGCCCAGTACTCCTTTGAGATCGACCAGATGAACAAGGATGTAAGCCGCAAGCGCGACCAGAGAAGGCAGAGGGAGCTGGAGGCGGACGACACGAAGAAGAAGCTCCAGGAGATGATCAACGAACATCCCAGCGCCTGGTACGATCTCCAGGAGATGACTCCTACCCAGCGCTCCGAGGTGACCGGGGTGGCCAAGGAGATGGCCGGCCTCATGCAGAAGGGGACGGATCAAAGGAAGAACATCCGCCAGATTGATCTCCTGATCGGGGAGAGGGAGGAGACCATCCACGCCATCGAGGCGCAGAACAGCGCTCTCTTCCTCCAGCTGCAGAACTGGGAGTCGGAGATCGACGAGCAGAGCCTCGCCGAGGTGCTGCGCCTCCAGAAGGAGTTTGAGCGGGATATCCTGAACGAGCGCAAGGTGATCAGCGGCCTGCGCGATGCCTACGACAAGTTCGACAAGGCCGTGGAGGCACTCATGGCCGGAACCGATGAGAAGCAGAGGATGATCTCCGTTTACCGTGATTACGACGAGATGAACCGGAAGCTGGAGGAGATGGAGGCCAGGGACGAGGCCGGAAAGCAGCGTCTTGCCCAGGACCAGGCGGCCCGCCTGAAGGAAGCCCGGGAGAAGGCCAACGAGGAGATGAACAACAGCCAGACCGACAGCCAGGAGGTCTATTACAACTAAGGGGAGGAAGAACAGGATGGGATTATTCGATTTCCTTAAGAAGAATGACAAGCCCTCGCCGGAGGAGCAGATTCTCAACACCAAGGTGCAGCTGGAGCAGCTGAAGGACAAGTACGCCGATCTTCTGGAGATCCAGCGCCGCATCTTAAAGGGCGATCCCACACCCAGGGAGAAGAGCCTCGCGGAGGCGAAGATCCGCTCGGGCATCTGCGCGTATACGATCTGCGCCCAGGCATCGAAGGATCTCGACGAGATCACCTCGGACATCGAGCTGAACAAGTCGTTAAAGAGCCTGAATGCCGCGCTTAAGGCGGTGAACAAAGCCGGAAAAGAGGCGGAAATCGGCGGTGTCCGGAGGTCCATCAACAAACAGGTGGAGAAGCTCAAGGACCGCGAGGACAACGTCAATCCCGAGGATATCTTCACCGAAAACTCCCTCGGCACCGTGGATGCCTGGCTCGGCGAGAAGTGGGACAGCGTCGCCGCGAAATACATCGGCGGCGAGAGACTTTCGGTGTGCCTGAGGGAATCCCTCGAAACTCTGGAATCCGCCCCGATGCCCTCCTTCCTGGACGGTGACATCTTCGGCAGCGGAAAAGGCGGAAGCACGCTGGAGAGCGCGGAGGACGAGCTGAAGGACCTCCTGAACAGCGACATATTCTAAGAGCGGCTCCCTGACGGCGGCGCGCCGGCAGGAAACAGGACGAAAGAAACTTAAATTCAGGCGGGACACAGACTATGGCAAGAGATTATATCGAGACAATGCAGCGCAAGGACAACCTCTTCCGGGCGTACATGCAGAAGGCGGACGACGCCTTCGCGGAGAAGGGCGTGCATAACGCCGACGAAGGGCGATACCTGCAGGAGGCGGTGAAGCTTCAGCACGAGATGGCGGAGATCAGCGACGGCGAGGAGAGAAGTTTTCACCTGCGCAGGCAGAAGGAGGTCGAGGAGAGACTGAAGGAAGTCATCCGCATCGTCAGTCCCGAGGCCTACGCGAGAATGGAGGGGAGAAAACTCCAGAACGACCCTGCGGCGAACAAGGCCTCGGGCGGTTCCGCGGGCAAGGAAGCTGTGGTGAGCGACGAGACCGTGGGAACCTGGTTCAAGGAGAGCCCGATGCACTCCTTCGAGGACGTCGCCGGAATGAGCGACCTGAAGCAGCAGCTCACCGAGTGCATTCACGACACTAAACTTACGAAGATCCGTGAATACCTCAAGATGAGGCAGCTTCATTCGTTCCTCTTCATCGGGCCTCCCGGCTGCGGCAAGACCTATATTATCGAGGCCTTCGCCCACGAGCTGATGGAGAAGGATTACAAGTACATCTCCGTCGACGGCTCAGACATCCTTAGCCGCTACGTCGGCGATGCGGAGAAGATCATCGCGAGAGTTTTCGAGGAGGCGGAGAAGAGCGCCCCCTGCATCATCTTCATCGATGAGATTGACGGCGTCTGCAAGAACCGCTCCATCCGCGACCTGCCGGTGTGGGCATCCAACATGACGACGGCGTTCCTTACCGCGTACAACAGGATTAATTCCTCCGACAAGCCCATCATTCTCCTTGCGGCGACGAATTATCCGACCCAGGTGGATTCCGCAATGATGGACCGCGTCCAGGTGATCCGCGTGCCTTTCCCGGATGAGGAAGCGAGAGCTGCGGCATTCCACAGGAAGTTCGACAAGGTGATCTCCCTCGAGGAGGGGTTCACCGCCGAAGAGATGGCTGACCGCACGGATACCTACAACTATCGCGACATCGACAGGCTCTGCGATCAGATCAAGGTGCTCGCGCTCAAGGACGTGCTGGAGAAGTACGTCGACGAGGAGAAGGCGGTCGACGCCTTGAAGAGCGGCGAATATGTGCTCACCCGGGCGATGTTC
>OMSM01000486.1 GCA_900313745.1 uncultured Lachnospiraceae bacterium | reverse complement strand
TGCGCGAGGATCAGCGTGACCTGCATCGCGCCGACCAAATGCTTCAACATGGCGGGCCTGCAGACCGCGGCAGTGATGGTCCCGGAGCCATTCTTAAGGCATAAGATGTGGCGGGGCCTCAACACCGACGAGGTCGCGGAACCCAATGCCTTCGCCATCGATGCGGCAGTCGCGGCCTTCAATGAGGGCGGGGACTGGCTCGACGAGATGCGGGAGTACACGGCGGCCAATAAGGCGAGAGTGAGAGAGGTCGTCGCCGCTGAGCTTCCGGAGCTTGCGGTGATTCCCTCTGAGGCGACCTACCTCCTCTGGATCGACTGCGGCAGAATTACTTCGGACACGGCGGAGCTGAACGCCTTTCTCCGCAGCGAGACCGGGCTTATTCTCTCCGCCGGCGGCCAGTACGGCAAGGGCGGAGAAGCCTTCCTGCGCCTCAACACCGCCTGCCCAAGGAGCCTTCTGGAGGACGGCCTTAAAAGGCTGGTCCGCGGGGTAAAGGCGTACATAGGAAGGGAATAAACCGAGGTACGAATGGAACAATACATTGTTACGGGAATGAGCTGCGCGGCCTGCCAGGCCAGAGTCGAGAAAGCAGTGAACAAGGTGCCGGGGGTGACCTCCTGCGCCGTGAGCCTCCTCACCAACTCCATGGGCGTGGAGGGCACCGCCTCCGCGGATGAGATCATCCGGGCTGTGGAGAATGCCGGCTACGGCGCGTCGCTTAAAGGAAACGGAAGCGGAAGTGCGGGCGCGAAGGGAAGCGGACGTGATGCGGCTTCCGGTGCCGCGTCCGGTTCCTCTCCGATCTACGCCGCCGAAGAAGATGCCCTGAAGGACCGGGAGACGCCGAAGCTCAGGCGCCGCCTCATCCTCTCCGCGGCATTTCTCTTCGTCCTCATGTACATCACCATGGGCCACAACATGTGGGGCTGGCCGCTGCCCGGCTATTTCAGGCACAACCACCTCGGTCTCGCGCTGACCCAGATGCTGCTTGCGCTCATCGTTATGTACATCAACCGGAAGTTCTTCACAGGCGGCTTCTCCTCCGTGCTTCACGGCGCCCCCAACATGGACACCCTCGTGGCCCTCGGCTCGTCCGTCTCCTTCGGCTGGAGCCTCTTCGTGCTCTACGAGATGTGCGGTCTTGTCACCCGCGGCGCGGACAACATGTCCCTCATGGAGCTCTACCATAATCAGCTCTACTTCGAGTCCGCGGCGATGATCCCCGCCCTCATCACGGTCGGAAAGATGCTCGAGGCCATGTCCAAGGGCCGCACCACCGACGCGCTGAAGAGCCTTATGAAGCTCGCCCCGAAGACCGCCGTCCTGGTCACGGATGAAGGGGAGCGGGAGGTCCCCGTCGACGAGGTGCTGACCGGCGATATCTTCGCCGTGCGCCCGGGAGAGAGCATCCCGGTGGACGGCATCGTGCTCGAGGGAATAAGCGCGGTCAACGAGTCCGCCCTGACCGGGGAATCCGTCCCGGTGGACAAGGCGGAGGGCGACAAGGTGAGCGCCGCCACCATCAACCAGTCCGGATACCTGAAGTGCCGGGCGACAAGGGTCGGTGAGGACACTACTTTAAGCCAGATTATCCGCATGGTCTCCGACGCAGCCGCCACGAAGGCGCCCATCGCGAGAATTGCCGACCGGGTGTCGGCCGTCTTCGTCCCCGCGGTCATCGCCGTCGCGGCCCTCGTCGTCATCGGCTGGATCATTGCCGGGCAGAGCGTCAGTTTTGCCCTGGCGCGCGGCATCTCCGTGCTGGTCATTTCCTGCCCGTGCGCGCTGGGCCTTGCCACGCCCGTCGCCATCATGGTGGGCAACGGCATCGGCGCGAGGAACGGCATACTCTTCAAAACAAGTGAGGCCCTGGAGACCGCCGGCAAAACCCAGGTGATCGCGCTGGACAAGACCGGGACCATCACCTCCGGGGAGCCGAAGGTGACCGATATTCTCCCCGCTTCCGGCGTGACTGAGAAGGAACTCGTCGGGAAGGCCTGCGCGCTCGAGAGCCTGAGCGAGCACCCGCTGGCGAAGGCTGTCGTAAGTTACGCGAAGGAGAAGGGCATGACCGCCGCCGGGGCGGAGGAGTTCACCGCGCTTCCCGGAAACGGCCTCACGGCGAAGATCTCCGGCCGCGCGGTTCACGGCGGAAGCGGCCGGTATATCCGCACACTGCTTGACCTCCCCGCAGAGACCGCATCCGGTGCCGACCGGCTGGCCGCCCAGGGCAAAACTCCTCTTTTCTTCGA
>OMSM01000495.1 GCA_900313745.1 uncultured Lachnospiraceae bacterium | reverse complement strand
GAGGGAAGCTCCGCTGATCATATGTTCTGGGAACTACGTCGCAGGTGCGCTGGTACCAGTCGAGCATAGTTGCCTTAAGGCGGACAAGAGCCTCGCGGAGCTCCGGGGTCAGCGCGGCAGTCTGCTCCGGCACCGACTGGGCATCTGCGGCCAGAAGATTGATCCGCTCGCCGGGATCATTGCGGAGGTCATAGAACTCGTCGCGCCCGGAGAGGCGCTTCACATATTTGAACTCCCTGTCACGGACCATCGTGCCCTTCTCGTGGGCAAGGTGGTCTTTTTGTACGACCATGCGGGCGCGGTATTCCGAGCCCTCCGGCGGGCCGGAAGGCCCGCTCACATGGTACTCGTCACACTGCAGTTCCTCAGCGAGGCGTCCGCCCTCAGCGAAGACGTAAAGCCTTTCCGGCGCCGGCACAAGTTCATCTGAGCCTGTCTCCAGATAAGGACGGAGACTTCTGCCGAAGTGATCATGGTCAGGAGTGACTCCTGCATAATCCAGGACTGTCGGATAGAGATCGATGTTCTGAATCAGCGGGTCGAGGATACGCACTTCGGTCCGAGGTGCTTCCGCGTTGTGGCTGTCTTCCTCCGCTGTCATGACTGCCGCAGGCTTCTTCGGCGGTTTTACGATGAAGGGCACACGGAGCAGGCTGTCGTCGAAGCAGTTCTGTGCTTTTTCCGGGAGATCATAGTCGCCGGTCCAGTCCCCGTGGTCGGACAGGATAAAGATGGCGGAATTATCGTAAAGTCCGCATTCCTTCAGAGTATCGACAACCATTCCGATGAGGTCGTCGATGAGGAGGCACTGCGCGGTGTAGATGCGGCGCAGCTCCTGCCAGCGCTCTTCACCGAAGTCCGCGAGTCCGGACTCACGGACAAGAGCGTGGATGGTCTCACACTTACCTCTTGTCTCGTCGAGCCGGATCCTCGGGGCGAGAGGTATCTCCTTCACCCGCTCCAGATAATTCGCGGAGACCGCGTAGGGCGGATGGGGATTCTGGAAGCCGAGGCAGAGGCAGAGGGAACGGTTCTGTTCTGCGTTACCGGCGCCATCGCCGCACTTCGCGGCCCAGCTGCGGATCCGTTCGCAGGCAGCTTTCGTGTCCTCCAGGTCGCCCCTGAGGTTGCCTGTCACGCCGGCGAAATGCGAGTAAGGGAACTCCGGGATGATCGCAGGCGTCCGGTTATCCGGAGCAGAGCGGTCGCAATAATAGATTTCGTCGGCGTGTTTTGCGATGAGCTCCGGGTTTCCGCCGGCGATGAGGTCGTTGCGGGCGTTCATCCACACGTGGTAGCCGGCTGCCTTCAGTTCGCTGAATAGCGTGGACTCGCCGTCATGCAGCAGATACTGCATCGTGCGGTGCCCGTGGACATGGGGATACAATCCTGTGGCGAAAGAGCAGCGGCTGGGTACGCACACCGGGTTGGTGGTGAAGGCATAACGGAAGGAGAAGGCGTCTGTGGCGACGAGCCGGTCCAGGTATGGCGTGGGGGAGATAGGACAATACCCGGAAGCCTGTGTGCGGGAGGCTGTTCCGGCGGAGATGCTGGATTGTCCGCTCTGCCTGCCGGAAGCAGGTAGCTGGCCGCCGGAGAGCGGAGCACCAAGATGTCCCAGAATGTCCGTGCGCATCTCGTCGGGGTTCAGGATGATAATGTTCGGTCTTGAAGCTGTCATGAGATATCCCTCGCGTTCAGCCGTCTTAGCGGCTTAAGAGTTCTTATAGTTTCTCATATCATAATCAGGCTAATTTCTCAACTGCAGCCGGGGACAGTATCTCTGGACGGGAGTATGTGACAGCTCCCTGGGCAGAAAGGCTTCTATCAAGAATATACTGCCGCAGATGTTGGCCCCCCGAAAAGCAGCGTACGCCGGCGCCCGATCCACAGAATAATGCAGAAACACAACAAGATATCATCATGAGAATCCATTCAGGCGCGGCTATAATGAAACCAAGGGCGAGAGCCGTCCCCGTATCCAAATGCTTCCGACACGCAGGCAGCATCAGACCTTCCGGCATACCCGCCGGCGCGTTCATTCAGACAATTATTCGAACAATCTTAATTGATACTTTACTGATATATAACCGCTGTTATTCCAGCAGAAAGGAAGGGAGGAACCAGCATGCAGGAATTCAGAAAAGTAATCACGAAGCCCGGTGAAGTCCTGGACTACGAGACTGTCTTCGAGGAGAATCCCCTTCTCCGTACCGGCGTCCCGGAGAAGATGGGCAGCGTGGACAAGATTGATTACGAAACGTCCGTCTATGAGAACGGGATCACCTACCACAAGAGGCTTTACGTCTATCTTCCGTACTGCTACGACCCGGAGGATAAGAAGAGAAAGTACAACGTGCTGTACTTCCAGCACGGCAATACCTGTGAACCGGCCATGTTTGCCGTCGGCGGCAACAAATACATGTTTGACATGCTCTTTGACTCCGGCGAGCTCGATCCCTGCATCATCGCCTTCGTCACGTATTACATGGATCCGATGAGGGACGCCGAGGAGCGGACCCAGACCGGCGGTGCGGAGTCCGGCGACGGCTGGACGCCCGGAATTCCCGGCAACTACGACAAGGAGATCGTGCAGGATATCATTCCGCTCGTGGAGATGCGGTACAACACTTACCTGGAGAGCCCGGACAAGGAAGCCATCATCGCCTCCCGCGATCACCGCGCATTCTCGGGATACTCCAGAGGTGGAGCATGGACCTGGAGGATGTTCCATCACGCTTTCCCTTATTTCCGGTGGTTCTGCCCGACCAGCGGCGGGATCTGCGGGGACAAGCCGCTGCCCATGCCGCCCGGAAGCGGCCCCTTCCCGACCTTTACGGATGAGGAGATCGTGGACTACATCACCGCTCCCATCAAGGAGAACCCCGGCCTTCCGTTCTATATCTATGCTGCCAGCGGCGGAATGAAGGACGGCCCCGGCATGCGCCTGCAGATCAAGCTCCTGACGGAGCAGGAGGGCTTCTCCTACGGACCGGATCCCGCGAAGAACAACAT
>OMSM01000487.1 GCA_900313745.1 uncultured Lachnospiraceae bacterium | reverse complement strand
GGAGCAGGAAAAAAGCGAACGGGCGAATACATGCGCACAGCTCATCGCGAGGCTCGGACTGATTTATTCCGTGTATAAGGAACTTGCTTTGGGGGACTACAGGGAGCTTTTCCTGACGACCGGCCAGTATGCTTTCGCCAGGGGAAGCCTAATTGCTGCAGCCAACAATGCGGACATCTCTGCGGACATCCATGCTGCCGCCGCCGGAGGGGAGTATGCAGGCCTCATCGGCGGACAGCGCGTTATGGCCCGGGACGGGTATCTGGATCTGCACCTGGAGCCGTGTTCGGGAGAGATCTTTGCCCCGGCGGACGGGAGGTATTCCGGATTTCTTGAGATGACCGGCGGGAAGGATATCCCCCGGCAGGCGATACCGCGCGAACTCCTGGGAAACAGCAGCACAGCGGCGGAGGGCCGGAACATTCCTCCGGCGGGCAGCCCCGCGGCGGAGGCTGAGGGCGGGCCCCGGGTGAAGGCCATCCCTGCCGCGGAGATTCCGGACAAGCCCTACGAGCAGATGAGTGTTGAGGAGCTTCAGGCGGTCATTCTCGCGAAGATGGAGAAGAACGGAAGCGTGACGGAGCGAATGAGGCGCGACGTGGAGGAAAATATCTGGCATGATTCGCTGGTGAACTGGGCAAAAAGCTTCTGATGCCCACAGGAATTCATCCTCCCCGGGTCCGGCGGCATGAACCGGACCGGGAGATCCTTATCCACAGACAAAGGAGAATGATGATGACAGATCACGCGGAGGCTGCGAAACAGCTTTTCTATCAGGGCTATAACTGTGCGCAGTCGGTTTTCTGCGCATTTACGGAAGTCACGGGTTATGATCTCGACACCTCCGCGCGCATGGCCTCCTCCTTCGGGGGCGGGCTCGGCCGCCTCAGGGAGACCTGCGGGGTGGTAAGCGCGGCGGCTCTGGTGCTTGGCATAGTAAAGGGGTATGACGATCCCTCCGACTACGATGCCAAGAAGAGACATTACGCCCTGGTCAGGGAGTTTGCGGAGAGATTCAGGGCGGAATGCGGAAGCATAAACTGCCGTGAGCTGCTGACGATGGCAGGCCTTCAGCCGGTAAGCGGCGGGGAGCCGGAGGAGCGGAGCGAGGAGTTCTACCGGAAGCGGCCGTGCCCGAAGCTCGTCTGCGAGGCCGCCCGGGTCCTGGATGAGTTTTTATCTGAGCAGTAATCGGGGAGCGCTCCTGAGCTCTCTGACGGGAAAGGTATTATTACACCTGTCGCAAAACCGTGGCGTGAAGTGCCGCGCAGTGCTATTGTTAGTGATATCAACGGAACCAGCCATAATGGAGGACGATTCATGAAAACTGTCACTTATCCCGAACGGTTTACCCGGAAGGACATTAAAATTGACCCGCCCGAGTTAAGAGACCGCAAGATCAGAGCTCTTGTGGACGCGATGACCATGGAGGAGAAATTCTCCATGCTCGGCGGCTCGAAGGAGCCGGAGGACAAGGGCAAGATCGGCAATGCGGGCTACCAGTGGGGCGTCCCGCGCCTTGGCATCCCGGAGGCGGTGATGTACGACGGCCCCGCCGGAATCACCGGAGTCGTCGAGACCACGGGCCTTCCCCAGCCCTCGCTCTTAGGATGCACCTGGGACGACGAGATGGCCTATGAATTCGGTGCTGTCGCGGCCAGCGAGACTGCGGCCTGCTCCGGCAACTACCTGCTTGCCCCCCAGGTCGACGTCATCCGTACCCCGCACTTCGTCCGCAACAAGGACATGAAGTCCGAGGACAGCTACCTGGCCGGCCGTCTTGGCGCGGCGGAGACAAAAGGCTGCCAGGACCAGGGTGTGGTCGCGACCATCAAGCATTTCGCGGTGGCCAATACCTTCGGCCCGTCCTTCTTTGAACATCCGAATCTTATGGTGGACGAGCAGACCCTGCACGAGCAGTATTTCCGCACCTTCGAGATGGCGATCCGCGAGGGCGGTGCGGGGAGCGTCATGAACTCCTACAATAAAGTGAACGGCTCCTGGATGTCTGCCAATAAAGATCTGCTGAAGGGCGTGCTTCGCGACCAGTGGGGCTATAAGGGCTCCGTCATGAGCGACTGGGGTTCGGTGCACGGATTCACCATCAACCGCGGAATGGACATGGAGATGCCTTATCCCGCGTACAACAACGCAAACCGCATCCTGAAGCACATCCGGAACGGCGAGATGAGTTTTGAGGATGTGGACGCCGCCGTGAGCCACGTGCTTTACGGCATGAGCGC